>NZ_JAVWFO010000053.1:0-12991 GCF_036641015.1 Anaerorhabdus sp.
AAAATACGGTAATATCAAAAGACTAAAAAATGAATAAAACTTAAAATCATCTTTGGTACTTCCTTTTAATAACTGATAAACTACAAAACCACCAAACTGAATAATGACCCCCATTCCTACTGCACTCATTGTTTGAGTTTCATACCACCCAACTGCACTAAACAATAAACCAATTATGCAGATTATGGTTCCCAACATAAATCCGTACTTCTTAGATTGATTTGATACATCATCATTCTTATCTCGCATAACACCCTCTTTAAGCATGTAATCCATAGAAACATCAAATAGTTTACAAATTTCCAATATATTCTCCATTTCAGGATATGAATCACTTACTTCCCATTTAGATATCGCTTGTCTTGATACACCTAATTTCTGTGCTAATTCTTCTTGTGAATAACCTTTTTCTTTTCTAAGTTGTAATAACTTTTCATTAAATTTCATATAATACCTACCCTTCAAAGAAATTGTATATAAACTTACAATATCATTCTACCATTCATACCTTGCAATCCCGCAACAATTCGTTGCTATTGTATATTTTTGAATATTTTAGAAATTAA
The DNA here is from genome assembly GCF_036641015.1 of Anaerorhabdus sp. Taxonomy (GTDB): domain Bacteria; phylum Bacillota_I; class Bacilli_A; order Erysipelotrichales; family Erysipelotrichaceae; genus Anaerorhabdus. Next base: position 567 of record NZ_JAVWFO010000053.1, read on the forward strand.
TAGTATTTTGTGCCATTGTTTGTTAGAATTGAATTAATAAATTACCAGAAATAATTCGATATAAATGTCCAAAGCTCTACCTCATTAAAAAGGAGTGATTTTTTGTGAATCTAGAAGAATTAGCTTTACACCTAACAAACGAGTTAAAGATTAAGTATTTTGATGAACGAGATTTTTTATCATTGAAAAATTATTTTGCTGACAATTTCTCGTTGATAGGGACTGGAAAAAATGAATTTAGTGTTAGTAAAGAGGCTGCAGCTGAAGCAATAATCGAGCAAATTAAAGAGTATAGTGGAAAATTTGTCATTGAAAATTCTAACTTCTTTTTTACAAAATTATCTGATACATCTGGTTTAGTTTATGGTTATTTAAAAGCTATTCCAGAAGATCCTGAATTTGCCGAAGAAGATGTTCGACTTACTCTTTGTTTTGAAGGATATCCAGATTTGAAATTAAGCCACATTCATTTTTCACATCCTGATTATACCCAACTCGAAGGTAAGTACTATATATCAAGTAAGTTAAGAAAAGATACAGATTCTTTGCGTACTGATTTAGATGCATATATCCGCCAGCTTGAAAATTTAACTACTAAAGTTCCTGGTGGTGCTCACCAATGCTTGAATGATGATTACCTTACATTTGCATCACTTAGTGATAGTTTCTTAAATATGTTTGGTTTTACAAAACAAGAAATAATAGAGAAATTTAATAATCAATACATTAATATGATTTATCCTGAAGATCGTCAATATGTATTAGATACTGTCAAAAATCATGGAGCTGGTGATCCAAACATTGATTTTGAATATCGTGTTTTAAATCATGAGAATAAACCAATATGGATTTTAGATAAATGTAGTGTATTACCTTATGGTGATGATGATGTATGTTTTTATTGCATCCTTATTGAAATAGAAAGCCGAAAGAAACAACAAGAAGAGTTACGATTGTTGCTTGAACGTTATCAAGTAGTCGCAAACCAAATTACTGATATCGTATTTGAATGGGATCTTGTAAAAGATGAATTAGTATTCTCAACAAATTGGTCCGAGAAATTCGGTTACGACCCTATTCCTATAAGCTTACTTCGTGATAACACAATCCCAGAAAATATTCACTTAGATGATGTAGATGCATTTATGCAACTAATCAAAAATATCAATGAAGGATCTCCACACATCGATACAGAAATAAGAATACGAAATAAATACAACAAATATATTTGGGTACGCATTCGCTTTACTCTTTTATATGATCAAAATAAGACACCTATTCGTGCTATTGGTATACTTATAGATATTGATGATGAAAAAAAGCAAAAAGAAAATTTAATGGACCAAGCTCAAAAAGATGCATTAACAGGTCTATTCAATAAAGCCGCAATCAATCGTTTAGTTTCGGAAGCTATGGAACATGATGGTTGCGATGGAATTCAAGCACTGTTTATTATTGATGTCGATAATTTTAAACAAGTAAATGATACTTATGGACATTTAGTTGGTGACCGTTTAATATCAGATGTTGCCATGGCACTTAAAAGTAAAACTCGTGCTACTGATTTAATTGGTCGAGTTGGAGGAGATGAATTCTTAATTTATTTCTCCCATATCGCTTCAGTTGATGGGATAAAGAAAAGAGCACAAGTCTTAATTAATAGTATGCATGATATTTCACTTAATGCTTCTGATGAAGCTTTAACCGTAAGTATTGGTATTGCTATATTTAATCGTAACACTGTTGATTATTTATCTTTATACCAACACGCTGACGAAGCACTTTACGATCAAAAATCTAAAGGTCGAGATGGCTATACAATTTATCAACAAGACAGTAATACAAAACAAATCAAAACAGCATCCGGTACTCCAATTGTTTCCGATGACTTATTGATTGGTAGTCAAAGACTATCACAATATGCATTAAATACTCTACATGCAAGTACAAATTTAGAATCAGACATCCAAAGAATGCTTGAAATAATAGCTAAATATTACGATGTATCACGTGCATACATATTTGAAAATGATGAAAATAACACTAAAGGTATAATTACTTTCGAATGGGATATATTAAGAGAAGATCATGTATATAATGATGAATTTGAATACACTGACTCTCTAGCAAACTATGAGGATTATTTCGATGAGAATAGAATACTATATTTCCCAAATGTCGACACAGCTGATCATCCATTAACAGAACCACTAGTTCAACGAAATATCAAATCAATGCTTCAATACATTATCATTGATGATGGTAAATTCTCTGGAGGAGTTGGATTTGAAGATTGTCGTGAAACTAAATCATTTACCGATGAGGAAATAAAATCATTCAGGCTTACATCAAGTGTTTTAGCTATATTCTTACTTCAATTACGATTAAAACAAAGACTTAAAAAGTGCATTTCACAATAAATGCACTTTTTACTTAAATAAATTTAATATTTCTCATGTAGTTTTATCTAAGCTTATTTGATAGAATAGACTTAGATGACAATCATGGTTTTTCTTACGTTGCCTATCATAATAAGAGGGAGATAGTTTTATGGGTATTGAACAACGTGCTTTAAACTTTGTAAATGATTTAAAAAACACATATTACGCTGATCGAGATTTAGATAATTTATTAAAGTGTTTTGATAATGATATATCTTGGATAGGTACTGGCAAGGATGAATACAGTTATAATCTAGATGAAGCTAAACAAGCTTTAAAAAACGAAATCAATGAATACAATGGATTTTTTACTGTAACCGAAACAAACTTACAATGTATAAAATTAAGCAATACCATTTGTCTTGTATATGGACATTTAATCGCAATACCCGATGATTCTACTTTATCAGAAGAAAATGTTAGAGTTTCAATTATTATTCAAGAAGTAGAAGGTAAATTTAAACTTGTACATATGCACTTCTCTCACCCTGATGCAAATCAGGAATTAGGAAAATTCTTCATATCAAAATTAGCTAATCTAAAAGGAGAAGCTGTTCGCATAGAATTAGACTCAAGAATTCGTGAATTAGAAAACTTTTCATCACAAGTACCAGGCGGAGCACATCAATGCTTAAATGATGAGTTCTTTACATTTAAAACGTACAACGATGGATTTCTTTCAATAACTGGTTACAGCAAAGAAGAACTAACCACCTTGTTTGATAATAAATTTATTAATATGATACATCCAGATGATCGTGCTCGTATTTTAAAAGAATCAAAAGAACAACTCAAGAATAGTAATGATATCGAGATAGAATATCGTATTATTCAAAAATCAGGTAAACCTATTTGGATACTAGACAAAGGAAGATTAACTAAGAATGAAAATGAAAATTCATTTTATTGTATTTTAATTGAAATAAGTGATCGTAAGAAATCTGAAGAGATGTTACGACTAACACTTGAAAAATATGAAGTTATCTCTAATCAAACAACTGACGTTCTTTTTGAATGGGATTTGATTGAAGACGATATTACATTCTCTAACAATTTCTTTCTTAAATTTGGTTATGAACCTATTTGTGAAAACATTTCTAAAAATTTCCCAATAACCGCAAATGTTCATCCAGAAGATGCAAAATATTTCATGAAAGCAATGACTGATATTAAAAGTGGAAAACTAAGTATTGAAGAAGAGTTTAGAATTAGAAATAATAACGATAGTTTTATTTGGTGCAAAATACGATCAACTACCCAATTTGATGAGGATAAAAATCCAATCAAGGCAATTGGATTAATCGTTGATATTGATGAAGAAAAAAGACAAAGACAACGACTTATTGATCAAGCTCAAAGAGATTCTCTTACAGGTTTATACAACAAAGTAGCTATTAATTCACTTATTCAAGAGAATATTGAACACAATCATACTAGCGGTTTACAAGCATTATTGATTATTGACATTGATAACTTTAAACATGTTAATGACACATTCGGTCATCTTTGTGGTGATAAATTATTATCAGATGTATCTACAGTCCTTAGATCCAAAGTTCGTTCAACTGATTTAGTTGGTCGCATTGGTGGTGATGAATTTATTGTATACTTCCCAAATGTCGATACAATTGAAACCGTGGAAGATAAAACACAGTATCTACTTGAGAACTTATCAACCTTAAAACCCACTGATGATACTTCAAATATTACTTGTAGTATTGGTATATCAATTTATGAACGAGGGACAATAGATTATTACACATTATTTAACCATGCTGATGAAGCACTATACCAAAGAAAAGAAAACGGTAGAAACGGTTATACTATTTATACTAAAGATGATCATACATATGCATCCAAATCAGCAATTGGAGCGGATATTATTTCAGAAAAATCCATTATTCCTGATAATCAACGTTTATCACAATACGCAATGAACATTTTACTTGCAAGCAAAGACTTAGAGAATGATTTACAAAGGATATTAGAGATTATTGGACAGTACTATGATGTAAGTCGTGTTTATATCCACGAAGCTAACGAAGAAGGAAATGATTCTCATATTACATATGAATGGGCAGCAACTGGAACTCCTTTACTGTCATCACTTCATATGCCATTAGTACCTAATCAAATGGGTGATTTTTTAAACATGTTTAACTCCGAAGGAATTTTATATTGTCCTGATATTATTTATACTAATCCCTTCTTTCAACAACGGCTCGATGCATTAAGTGTTAAATCTTTATTGCAATATGCAATTTATGATGAAGATCGTTTTGTTGGTTGTATTGGATTTGATGAATGTAGAAAGTGTCGCTATTTAACTAATGAAGAACAAATGTCCTTCCGCTTAACAGCTACTGTTTTATCACAATTCCTAATTAAATTACGGTTAAAACAACAAATAAAAAAATTAAAAGATGCTAGCATTCACTAGCACCTTCCATAACAAGAATTCTTAAGAGTTCTTGTTTTTATTTTTCATCAACCCAAATTGGAGAACTCCAAGCAAGATGATCATCAATTTGTTCAACACGTACATAATATGTATCAGTTTCAGATCTGTTTGTGTCTTCAAACGTAAAGTCTAAAGCATTACCATCTACTGTTTTTTCTACAAATATTTCATTGTTTTTATAAACAATAACTGAGCGAATTTTATCTACTGCTAGTACACTAACTTCACCAAATACTGGAGTTGCTTTAGGTACTAATAATTCTTCTCCCATATGATGTTCATTAATCTTAAATGATAGTAATATTCTTGCACCAGATGTACCATATACAAAACGATTATACATTGCATTATAAACATTTTCACTTGATAAATTAGGAATGAATGCAGCCATAATGCCACCTTCAATACCATGTTCCATTTGATGAGAATCACTACCTGCAATAATACCTACACGTATGTTTCTTTCAAGTGCATCTTGTACACAACAACGTAATTTCTTTTTAATATTTTTAGTGAATCTTGATGTGTTTTCATACTTCTCAAAGTCTGCATGACGTGAGAATATTTCTACTAAGCGTTGTGCTTCATCATCTACATAATCCCAATCTGTTGCAGCTGATACAAGTCCCCAGTCAGCAGCAGGATGATGAGGAATACATTGTCCACCATCTTTTTTAATACTTTCAAACAATGTATACGGTGTATTTCCTTCAGGTTCTGTTGAACGATATAATCCGCCCTTACTTGAAGGATAATAAACATTCTTATGTCCAAAGTCATGATTGTATTCATTACTTGTCCACTCATAAGCTAATAATACTGCAAAGTCTTCTTCACCATTAAATAAGTTACGAGTAGTTCGATTCCATTCCCATTCTGAATCCGTTGCAATATCTGGATAGTTATCATGATCTGTAAGCGCACAGAAATCCATCTTTGCGTCTTTCTTAGCATAGTGATAATATTGATCAATTTCACCTAATGCATCTGACAAATTACTTTGTCCATGAATATCACCAAAGTTAACAATTAAATCATTATATCCATTCTTATTCAACCAAGTTTTCACTACATCACTTGGATGAGCATCTAATTTCTTATCTGTTTCTATTGGTTGAATGAATTGATCAACTGTATTTTCAATTTCATGATCATAGAATTTACGTGCGTTTTCTAAGCTTACTTCGTTATAGATGATTTCAGCAAAACGGTGTTCATGTCCATTTCTATTACCAAATTGCCAAATATAATGTAATACGTTGTTATTATCTAACGCAATCTTTGGACGTACTGCACAACGACCATCATTAAATGTAATTACAATTGGATCTGACCATACATCATCTTCACGAACTTTAATAATTGCGTTGTATTTACCCCAAGTATAAGTGCATACAACAATACCAGCATCATTTACTGTTAAATCAATATTGTTATACCAGTTTCTATTTTCAACCAACATTGTAATTGTTGAACATACTACCTCACCATTTACTACCATAACATCGCGAACATTGTTGTTGAAATAACAGTTTGCACCATTTTCATACCATGCAACTGTTACTCGATCTGGTAGAGAAACCATTACTGGATGAGTACAATAAATATCATTGTCACTTAGTTTTATTTCTTCACCCCAAGTACCATTAATTTTTACGCGTACCATCACATCATAATTTTCACCATTATATCGATCATAAGCAACAAATAAATTTCCATTACCATCATGATCAAAACATGGGCGATAAGCTTTTTTAGATACATTAACAACTTCTTTACTAACTTCAAAACCTAAAGTAGCGATTACAACATTTGAGTAACCTATACCTTGATTGTTATAGACAACAACTGGATTTTCTCCATCATCTTTCATAGATGGATAGAATAAAGCTTCCGCAGTTTCTATAATTTTAGTTTGTCCAAATGTTCCATCTTTAAAATCACGTATACATAAATGCCATTCTTCATCATAGAATTCTGACCAAGCAACATAGATTACATCTTTAAATGTATGCATTGATGGTCTAAGCGCTAAACCTTTTCCAGATATAGTTACCTTACCTAGTACTTCGTTATCTTTGATTTGTGCAAAAATAATTTCTTCTTCATGATCCAAATATTTTTGCCATACAACATAAGTTTCATTGTTGTGATTAACTGTTACATCTGGATACTGTGCTGATTCATTCCAAATATCGGTACAATGAATCGAATTGTTTTTAAAATGTTCCATTGAATTTTCCTCACTCATCTTCATATTTTCCTACACCCGCAGGTGGTTGAATATTTTTAACGCCTATTGTTAATACAATTAATGTAACAATGTATGGAATCATTTGAACTAATTGTGATGGTATTCCATAACCTTGTGCATATATTTGAATTGCATCACATAAACCAAACAAGCCACCACATAGTAATACCCCTAAAGGGTTATATCTAGATAGAATTGCTATAGCTACTGCAATATATCCTCTACTTGCTGACATGTCTCTAACAAATAAATTTAAGTTATCAATTGATAAATATGCTCCAGCCATACCTGCAAGTGCTCCACACAATATAACTCCAATGTATTTCATTTTCTTTACAGGTATCCCAACACTACTTGCTGCTTTAGGATTTTCTCCCACCATTCTAAGTTGTAATCCAAATGGTGTTTTAAATAATATAACCCAGCTAAGTAATGCCAAAATAACCGTGAATATTAATACTACTGATTGTTTAGCAAATATATCACCGATTACTGGAATATCTTTCAAAAACGTTAATCTTTGTTGAATACTTGGAACAGATGCTGAACTTCCTTTATTACCCCAAATAATTTGCATTAATAAAGTTGTTGTTGCTGTTGCAAGTAAGTTTAATCCAATACCACTAATAACTTGATTTACTTTGTATTTAATACTCAGTACGCCATGACATAACCCAAAGAACATACCTCCTAAAATACCACAAGCAAATCCAACCCAAGCATTGCCCGAGAAATATGCTCCAACTACAGCAGTAAATGCACCTGTTAGAATCATACTCTCCAAACCTAACGCCATAATTCCTGCACGTACCGAGAATACGCCACCTAGTGCCGCAAGAATTAAAGGAATTGACATAAATAACATTGAACTTAATATTCCAGGAATTGAATTTACAAAGTCCATTTTATTTACCTCCTTTTGCTTTACGGTTTAAACCGATAATACCTTTAATAAGCAATGGTGCTGAAACAAAGATAACAACTAACGCTTGAATAACACTTACAAATTCTGTTGGAATCTTGCTCGACATATTTAAATACATTGAACCTGTTTTCAATGCCCCAAAGATTATTCCCGCAAGTATTATTCCTAATGGCGAATCTGACGCTAATGCTGCAACCGATATCCCACTAAAACCATATCCTGGTGAAAATCCACTAATAAATCTTTTACCAACACTCATAACATGAGTAGCACCTGCAAGACCTGCAAGACATCCACTCAAGCTCATACCTAACATCATAATCTTCTTAACATTAATACCCGCTGTTTCTGCTGCTGCTTTATTAAGTCCAACCACCCTAATCTCATAACCAAAACGTGTTTTATCTAAAATAAATTTAATTATTATTGCCGCTACCATCGCAATCACGATTGCACATGTAATTTGGTAACCGCTAAACATTTTAGGCAACAATGTTTGTGTTTGCATTAGGTTTGTTTGCGCTACTGCACCTTCAGATTTTAATGGATAGTTAACCAAGTAATCACAGAAATTTATAATAATAAAATTTGTCATTGTTGTTGTAATTACTTCATTAGACCCAAACTTAACTTTTAAAAATCCTATAAATGCACCAGCCACCGCACCAGCTAATACCCCCGCGATAATTGTTACTAATAAATGTACAAATCCAGGTAATCCAAGTGGTGTCATACCTACAACTGCACTAACTAACGCACCACAATATAATTGTCCTTCAACACCCAGGTTAATCATTGTAGCTTTCTTAGAAATCATAAATGCTAACCCTGTTAAAATAAGTGGTGTTGCTTGTATTAATGTATTTGATATTGCCTTTAAACTTCCAAATGATCCTTCAAAAATAATTGAGTATGCACTAAATGGATTATATCCACAAAGAAACATAATCAATCCACTTACTATTACCGCAAGAACGAAAGATACAAGTGAAATAACAACTGAGCTAGAATTTAATGCCTTAAGCAATTTTTCATTACTCATTACTTGCACCATCCTTTCCCCCTGTCATATATAATCCTAATTGAAGTTCATCAACTTCATTCGCATTATGTAGACAAATTATTTTTCCATCGTAGATAACTGCAATACGATCTGACAAACTTCTTACTTCATCTAAATCTGCTGATATTAATAAGATAGATTTACCTTCATCTCTTAATTTTAATAATTGTTGATGTATATATTCAGTTGCACCAACATCAACTCCACGAGTTGGTTGCGCTACAATTAATACATCCGGATTTTGTTCAAATACTCTTGCAATAACAACCTTTTGTTGATTACCACCAGATAATGATCCAACTAACTCATTTTTAGATGGAGTTTTAATCATGTACTCTTTAATCGCTTTATTAGAGAAATCAGAAATATTTTTCTTCTTCATTAATCCGTTTTTCATAAACTCTTCTTTATCGTGATAACCCAAAATTAAATTATCTTCGATAGGTAAATCTACTACTAAACCTCTTAAATGACGATCTTCAGGAATATGTCCTATTTTATTTTTAATGAATTTATTTGGATTTCCAAATATTTCTTGTCCACCTTTATAAAAGTTTCCACTTGTTGGCTTCTTTAATCCTGTAAGTACCTCAATTAATTCTGTTTGTCCATTACCTTCAATACCTGCAATTCCTAAAATCTCACCTTTACAAATATTTAAATTTATATCTTTAAGTACTTTAATTCCTTTTTCTTCTAAAGATACATTTTTAACTTCAAAATAAGTATCCCCTTTGTTTGTATTATTGCGACGCATATTTAACTCTACGTCTCTTCCTACCATTAGATTTGCTAAATCATGTACGGTAACATTTTCTAATGATAAATTTGATTGAACCATCTTACCATCTCTTAATACTGAAATTGTATCTGCAATCGCAAGTGTTTCTTTTAATTTATGAGTAATAATTACAATTGATTTGTTATCTTCCTTTAACTTACGCATAATAACAAATAATTCTTCTACTTCTTGAGGAGTAAGTACTGCTGTAGGTTCATCTAAGATTAGAATATTTGCACCACGATAGATTGCTTTTAAAATTTCTACTCTTTGTTGTTCTCCAACAGATAAATCTTCTACTTTAGTTTCACCATTAATATTAAAATTAAATTTATCAATTAAGTTTTGTACTTCTTCTTTAGCTTTTTTACTGTCTATAAAGAAACGACTCTTAGGTTCATTATTAACAATAATATTTTCAATTACTGTCATTACTGGTGAGAGCATAAAGTGTTGATGCACCATTCCAATACCTAAATCTATCGCATCTTTTGGACTCTTAATTTTTACTTCTTTTCCATCTATTAGAATTTTTCCTTCATCCATTGGAGTCATCCCATAGAGGACCTTCATTAGCGTCGACTTCCCTGCTCCATTTTCCCCTAGCAACGAGTGTATATCTCCTTGCTTTAAAGAAAAGGAAACATGATCAACAGCTGTTACATGCGGGTATTGTTTTAAAATACCAATCATTTCTACACTGTTCATTGTTTCCTCCTAATTTATATTATTTTATTTGCTATATTGGTTAGCTTCAACCCAAGCATCTAATTCTTCTGCAGTTTCACAAATTACTAATTCACCGCTTTGAATTTTAGCTTTGATTTCTTCAATTGCTGCTGCAATGTCTTCATTTGGAACAACATTAGATAATTCATTTGAGTATCCAACTGCATCTTCTTTAAGTCCGCTTACTTTTAGACCTTCTTGCCAGTTTCCTTCAACAAAGTTTTTAACTTCGTTATAAACCATTTCATTTACATTTCTAATTGATGTTGCTGCAATATAATCTGGTTCAATAGCATTTTGATTTCCACCAACTCCAAATGCATAACGATTTGCTTCTTTAGCTGCTGTAAATACACCTAAACCTGATGCACCTGCAATGTGTTGAATAAAGTCAGCACCTTGGTTGTACATTGACATTGCAATTTCTTTACCTTTATTAGCATCGTTAAAGTTTCCAACAACTGCTTCTAAAATTTTAGCATCTGCATTAACATAACGAACACCTGCTTCAAATCCTACAACACCTTTTCTTAAGTTAGGATTGTCCATACCTAAGATTACACCTAATACATTGTCTTCATTAGCTTTTTCCATATCTGATAATGTTGCTAACCCTGCATATACACCACATAGGAATGTTTGTTCTTGCCATTTTGTTGATACTGCTGATACATTTGCAATATCTAATGATGAATCAATAATTGAGAATTTTTGTTCTGGATAATCTGCCGCAACTGTTTTTAATGCATCTTCTTGGTCAGCTGCTAAACCAATAATTAAATCATATTCACCAGTATCTGCAAATTGACGGTAACCAGCTTCAAAATCACTTGCTGATGTTGGTTCGATATAATCGAATGTAATACCGAAATCTGCTTCTGCTTGTTTTAAACCATCATAAGACATATCATTGAAGTTTTTATCTCCAAGACCGCCTGTTGATAGCACGATTGCTACCTTAATATCACTTGTTTCTGGGTCTGTTGTCTTCCCATCTTCCGTTGGTGTTTCTGCTGGTTTACTACAACCAAATAATGTTCCAGCTAATAATAAAGCTAGAGCCACCTTTAACATTTTTTTCATTTCCTTTTCCTCCTCGAACTACGTTCAATCATGATATACCATGAAAGCCGTTACAAAAAAAGTGACAATTGTCACCTTTCATTTAATTGCTTAATTTTTTTTATGATCCGATTTCTTTGACTTGGATTTATAACCAAACGATGTCCTTTTTTAGTTAAATATCCACCCTCTTCTAGTCGGTTTAAAACACGATACACAGTTCGTTTAGAACACCCAATATATTCTGCAATATCGTTTCTTTTAACTACGATTTCAACCGTCTTTGTTGATCCATCAACTTTCTCAGCTAATTCAAGAATATAGTTAATTACTTTTTCTTCAGATTTGTTATTTGGATATTGTGTACGATTAATTGCTTGATTGTAAAACTGATTTGCCCAATACTTAATTAAATAAGTTTTAAAGTCACTACATTCTTCTAACATTTTTAAATAAACTTCTTTGCTTAAGCGAAATCAAACACATTTTTTATGAGCTCGACATGTACAACAATATCGATTATTTCCAGAAAATATTTCCATCAATCCAACAAAGTTTGCATTATAGTCTTGGCAATATGTATACAATGCATCCTTTGAGTTAATATGCATTACATCAATAGCTCCTTCAGTAAAAATATAACCATATTTAACCTCACTATTTATTTCAATTACATGATCTCCTATATCAAAAGAAACCGGAATAAAAG
>NZ_JAVWFO010000054.1:0-11971 GCF_036641015.1 Anaerorhabdus sp.
ATAAAAAAAGCATAAAATCGATTGATTTTATGCACATTTTTAAATTGGTGGAGCTGAGGGGAGTCGAACCCCTGTCCAAGAGTAGTCCCACATTTGAACGTCTACAGTTTATCTCGCTATCAGTAAGACAATCAAGTGGAGCGAGCCAACAAAGATTGAATTTGCTTGTAAGTATTGTCGGGATCCACCACCAAGCAAGGCTTCACCTTATTCATTATGAATACGCTAATTTAAAACTAATGACAATTTTAAGCTAGGGATGCTGCGCCAGTATTTAGGCAATTAAGCAGCAAATGATAATCTGTTATTTCCAGTTATTTTTGTTTGGTGATTAGGTCACCACTCCACTGCAGTTCAAATCAAACTTAAACCTGTCGAAACCATGACAACCCCTTAATTGGAGCACACATACTATATCATATTTGATAGTCAAAAACAATAATTGTGATAGGTAGGGCAGATAATAAAAAATAACATTTAATAGTATTGAATATGAGATGTGATATAATGATGTGGTATAAAAGGAGAGTGTAAATTATGGCATGGATTATTGTAATTGTAATTATTGCGTTAATTGTTGTTTGGTTAATATCTTCATATAACTCTTTTGTTACTTGGAGAAACAAAGTTGAAGAAGCTTTTGCGACAATGGATGTTTATCTAAAGAAACGTTATGACATGATTCCTAACTTAGTAGAAACAGTTAAGGGCTATGCAAAGCATGAAAGTGAAACATTAGAAGCAGTTATTAGCGCTAGAAATCAAGCTGTTAATGCTTCATCAATAGATGAAAAGATTGCGGCTGAAAAAGGATTCGCTGGAGTATTGGGACGTTTATTTGCATTAACAGAAAGTTATCCTGATTTAAAAGCTAATCAAAATTTTATTGAGTTACAAACTCAAATTAAACAAATGGAAGACGAAATTGCTAGTTCTAGAAAATATTACAACGGAGTTGTAAAAACATTTAATACAAAACTTGAAATGTTCCCTGGTAATTTAATTGCGGGTATGTTTGGTTTCCACAAAGAACCAATGTTTGAGGTTAGTAACGAAACAGAACGCGAAAACGTTAAAGTTCAATTCTAAAATATCGCGCAAGCGATATTTTGCTTATTAGGGAGGTACTATGAATAAATTTAAAAAATTATTAGTATTAATGGCATCAATAGTATTCTTCTTGTCATTCAGTATGCCAGTAATGGCTAAAGAGGGTTTTGATATAGAGCAATACGATGTCCAAATTGAAGTTAAAGAGGATGGAACATACTATATTACTGAAACATTAGATGTTCATTTCGATGAGTATCTACATGGTATCTATATTCAAACACCTTCATATTATGAAGATGTGAGTTGGGTTATTGATGGTAAAGAAATTCTAAAAGATTATAACTTTCCAATTGACCATGTAGAAGTGTTATCAAACCATGATTCTGAGATAGATTATCAAGACAAAGGAGTGGTCACACGATTAGGAAGTTCTGATTATTATGCAAACGAATATGAAACTTATAAAATTTCATATCGCGTCCATTCAAAGGATTTAGATCTTGGTGGTATTCAAAGTTTTTATCAAAATATTATTTCCGATAGATGGGATACAAATATTAATCATGTAACCTTTAAGATTGTAATGCCAAAACCATTTGATTTAAACCAACTGTATTTTTATACTGATGGACAAGATGTAAGTGATGCACTTATGTATCAAGTTAATGGGAATGTAATAGAAGGTAGTTTCAATGATGTAATTTCACAAGGAAGAGGAATTACAATTAAACTAGATTTGCCTGAAGGGTATTTTGTATATCCAACATTTCAAACACCTATCTTTTTAATCTTTGGATGTAGTATAGCGTTATTACTTGGTGTAATATATTTATTCTTTAAATATGGTAAAGATAGTGAAGTAGTTAAAACAGTTGAGTTTACAGCTCCTAAGGGAATTAGTAGTGCTGGTGTTGGATATATCATTGATGGAGTTGTTGATAATCAAGATGTTACATCGCTTATCTTTAGTTGGGCTAATAAAGGTTTTATAACTTTACGAGAAGATAAAGATGACTTAGAATTTACAAAAGTTAAAGACTTAGATGATGAATCTCACTATTATGAAAAAACATTATTTAATGGAATATTTAAGAGTGGGGATGTTGTTACTACTAGTCAAATATCAACAGAAATATATCAAGATTTTATGAATACTAAAAAAAGTATAAATGATTATTACAATACGAAAAAGAGAAAAATTTATTATGATAATTCATTTGTAATTAGATTTTTAGTAGGATTATTAGCAGGGATGCCGCTTGGTGCATATTTGGCAGTAGCAATCTATTCATATAGTTATAGTATTATTGGTTCGCTAATAAGCATGTTAGTTGTTGTCGTTTTAATTACAATAGGGTGTACACTTCAAAATCTAGGTGTTCAACGTTGGCAATCATCAGGACCTTCAAAATATGGATTAATTATTGGCGGATTCTTACTTGTATTTATGGCGGGTTTAATTTCATTTGGAATCTATGCTTTACTTGGTTTAGGGTTCACGTTCTTGTATTTAATAAGTTTAGTTATTACTATAGCGATTTGTATAATTTCTAATTTTATGTTAAAACGTACTCCTTTAGGGGTTAAACTTTATGGTCAAATACTAGGGTTAAAAGAATTCATAATGGTAGCTGAAAAAGATCGCTTAGATATGTTAGTTAGAGAAGATCCACAATACTTCTTTAATATACTACCTTATGCATATGCTTTAGGATTAAGTGATGTGTGGAGTGAGCATTTTAAAGATTTAGAAATTCCTGCACCTACATGGTATACAGGTAGCTCTTATTATCCATATATGCATTATGGAATGATTCATTCTATGACTACCCATATGGCAGCTGTACAACATCCAATACCTCCAGTTAGTGCTGGTACTGGTCGTGGTGGCGACATTGGTGGAGGAGGATTCGGCGGATCTGATGGTGGATTTGGCGGAGGTGGCTTCTCTGGCGGTGGATTTGGTGGTTCATCTGGTGGTGGATGGTAAACAAAAAAAGTTGCGATACAATTTGTATCACAACTTTTCTTATTAAATTATTTAACTAGATCTTTAAGAGTTTTAGATGCTTTGAATGCTGGTACTTTACAAGCTTTGATTTTAATTTTTTCTTTTGTTAGTGGATTGATTCCTGCACGAGCAGCTCTTTTCTTAACAGTGAATTTACCGAAACCGTTGATATCAACTGTTCCACCTTTTTTCATTGTTTTAGCCATTGAATCAAAAATGAAGTTAACGGCTGTTGTTGCATCTTTCTTTGTTAGTCCAAGTTCTGCTGCTAATTCTTCAGCGTAGATCTTTTTTGTTTTTACATCTGCCATAATTTAGTATATCCTCCATAAATTAATTCTATCACAATTCTAGAAAAATAAAGCAAGAAAATACAAAAAAACACTTGTTTTATGGTAATATTTGACCTTTTTGTAATAATTAAGAAATAGTAAATGTAGTTTTTAAAATTACTTAGTAGTATACTAAAAAAGTTGACAGGAGGCTGAGTGTGGAAAAAGTAATTTTAGTAGGTATAAACACCATAAAATATAAGAATACATTCAACGATGCTTTAAATGAGTGTATCGGGTTAGCTGAGGCTTGTGATTATGAGGTTGTTTTAACTATGTCACAAAATATGGAATATGCCGATAGGCACACTTGTGTTGGTAGTGGTAAATTGGTTGAAATCGCTGAACAATGTGAAATTTTAGAAGCCGATAAAGTCTTGTTTTTAAATCATTTATCAGCATCACAAATAAGTAATATTAATGAGGCTTGTGGAGTAGATGTTATTGATAGAACAGGATTAATTTTAGAGATATTTGCTAAAAGAGCTAAAACAAAAGAAGCTCAAATTCAAGTGGAAATGGCACGCTTAAAATATGAATTGCCTCGATTAGTAATGCAAGATACATCTAATGATCAACAACGTGGTGGCTCTGGTGTTAAAAACAAAGGTAAGGGAGAAACTAAGCTTGAATTAAATCGTCGAGATATCGAGAGAAGAATAAGTCAATTAAAGAAAGAATTGGTCTCACTTGAAATTCAAACACAGATTCAAAAACAACAACGTTTAAAATCGAATTTACCAATGGTTGCGTTAGTAGGATATACTAATGCAGGAAAATCTTCATTAATGAATAGAATATTGCAAAAGAATACAAAAGATGAAGAAAAACTAGTGATGGAAAAAGATATGTTATTTGCGACACTTGATACAAGTGTACGCAATGTTAAATTTAATAGTAAAAAAGATTTTCTTTTGTTTGATACTGTTGGATTTGTATCAGATTTACCATCAGAATTAATAGAAGCTTTTAAGAGTACATTATCAGCTGCTAAAGAGGCATCTGTTTTACTGCACGTTATTGATTGTTCAAATGAACAATATGAAATGCAAGTAGATGCAACCAATGACACTCTAAGAAGAATAGATGCCAATGAAATACCTGTAATAAAAGTGTATAATAAGATGGATTGTGTTTCTGTTAAAGATAAAACAGATGGCATTTATGTATCATGTAAAACAGGTGAAGGGATTATTGAATTACTAGATCAAATAGAAACACTATTGTATCCAAAGGATATAACGATCGAATGTTTAATACCTTATAGTGATTTAGCAATCATACAATATTTAAAACAAAACAGTACAGTAGAGTTTATTAAAGATGGAGAGGTAGGTAAGCATATAAGTGTTACCTGCTCAAATGAGATTGTAAGTAAGATTATGAAATATCAAATTAGGGGAGAAAAATGATGAATAAAAATATAAAAGAAATAACACTAACAGGATTAGCTACTGCATTAGTGTTTGTAACAACTATGTACATTAAAGTTCCTAACAATTTAGGTGGTTATTTTAATTTAGGTGATTCAATGTTGATGTTATTTAGCTCAGTATTAAATCCATTTTATGCATTTGTAGTTGGTGGTATTGGAAGTGCATTAGCTGATGTTATAGGTGGGTATGCACAATATGCTATTCCAACATTAATAATTAAAGGAATTGAAGCAGTATTTGTATCAATATTATTTATGAAATTTGGTAATAAAATAAAATGGGTTGCTTATGTTGGCGCAACAATTATCATGGTTTCAGGTTATTTCTTAGCAGAGTGGGTTATGTATGCAGATGCACTAGTTTCATTGTCTGCAGTACCAGCAAATGTGATTCAAGGGATTGCAGGTGCAATCATAGCATTAGTGTTACTTAAAAAAGTATCACAATTAACTGAAAATTACAGAAAGTAAACTATTGCGAATTTGTAAGATGTAAATTATATGGATATGGTATAATATCCAAGTATGATGAGGTGGATATATGTTCATATTTGAAATTATAAAGGCAATTATATTAGGTATCGTTCAAGGTATTACAGAATGGTTACCAATTAGTAGTACTGGACACATGATTTTAGTTAATGATTTCTTACCAATGCAAGTGTATGCAGATGTAGTGATGAATAAAGAATTTGTAGACATGTTTATGGTAGTTATTCAATTAGGTAGTATTTTAGCAGTACTTCTATTATATTTTTCTAAATTAAATCCATTTAGCAAAAATAAAAAGAATCCTAATCATTTTAAAGATACAATGAACTTATGGATTAAGGTTGCAATTGCAGCAGTTCCAGCAGCGATTATTGGTTTACTTTTTGATGATATGATTGATTCAGTTTTATATAACTCAGTGGTAGTAGCTATTACGTTGATCGTTTATGGATTTGCGTTTTTGTGGATTGAATCTAGAAAAAAACATGCTAAGATTACAAATTTATCACAACTTGATTATAAAACGGCAGCTTTAATAGGAGTATTTCAAATATTAGCGCTAGTTCCAGGGACTTCTCGTAGTGGATCTACTATTCTTGGAGCTGTATTACTTGGATGTGCTAGACCAGTTGCGGCAGAGTTTTCATTCTTTTTAGCAATTCCAATGATGTTTGGTGCAAGCTTATTAAAACTGATTAAGTTAAAAATGGCTTTAGATTTTACTGGTATTGTAATCTTATTAGTAGGAATGGTCACAGCGTTTATTGTATCAATTATTGCAATTAAAACATTTATGTCATATATTCGTAAACATGACTTTAAAGTATTTGGTTACTATCGAATTATTTTAGGAGTCATTGTCTTATTGTACTTTGCGTTTTTAAGATAGTAGTTAGGAGAAAATTTAATGAATTCACAAATAACGATATTCGCAATGTTTGTAGAAGGAGTACTTTCGTTCTTCTCACCCTGCGTATTACCGTTAATTCCACTCTATATCGGTTATTTGACATCTGAGGCAAAGAGTGTTGATGAGGAAGGGAACATTGTTTACAAGCGTTCCAAAGTATTTCTCACAACATTATTCTTCGTTTTAGGGGTTTCGACAGTATTCTTTATAGCAGGAATTTCGATTACGGCATTTAAGGATTTTTTCCTTGAATATCAATTAGTATTATCAATGATTGGTGGAATGATATTGGTTGTATTTGGACTAATTCATCTAAATGTATTGTCTTTCCCTTTATTAAAAGGAGAGTATAGGTTGCCAATTAAGTTAGATTTAAAATCAATGAATTATCTAAAGGCATTTTTATTAGGATTCTTCTTTAGTTTTGCTTGGACTCCTTGTATTGGACCAATGTTATCATCAGCGTTAATATTGGCAGCAAGTGCATCTAGTGCATTAATGGGTAATTTTTATATCCTAGCATATGCATTAGGATTCATTGTTACATTTTTGATTTTAGGATTATTTACTGAACAAGTATTAAATCTGTTAAAGAAACATCAAAATGTAATAAAGTATACTGTAATGGTTGGTGGAGCGATCATTCTTATTATGGGTATTTGGATGATATTTACATCATCAAGAGATATTGTCGATTTACAAAAGAGTGTTGGAAAACAACCTACACCAGATATTAGTGAAGAAGAAACAGATGTAGTTGAAGGTAAAGAGATAGATACCTATGGATTTACTTTGATGGATCAAAATGGTGAGGAACATTCTCTTAAGGATTATGAAGGAGAATCAATCTTTGTGACATTCTTTGCGACATGGTGCGGTTATTGTAAACAAGAATTACCACTTCTTCAAGAACTTCAAAATGAAAATGAAGGATTAAAGATTCTAGTAATTACAAGACCTGGTTATGGCCAAGAAACTGATGAAGCGGGTATAAAAAAATTCATTAGTGATAATGAATTTGAAGATATGACTTTCTTGTTTGATGATACTGGAGAAGTATCAAATCTATATGGTGTAAATTCATATCCAACATCATTTATTTATAGAACTGATGGATCATTACTTGGATATCTGCCAGGAGCTGCAGGTAAAGAAGTATTACAAGATATATTGGCACAGTCAAAAGAAGCAAATTAAAACACAGATAAGATTACTCTAAAGTAGATAACGCAAGTAAAGTGTTGGTTATGGAAAGAGTAATCTTTTCTAATGGTGAAGAATTAGTTGTATTCATTTAAATTAAATGTTAAGTTTGAACAAATCATAATAATAAAAATGTAGAATATATTATTTTTCATCATTAATAAATTGTTTAATACATTCAATTGTATATTTAGCGTGATGAGAATCATCTAAGATACGATGATGTACATCTTCGATTAAGAATAAATGCTTTTCGGTTGCAGGAATTTTCTTATAGAATTTTCTACTAGATGAGTATTGAATAACATCATCTTCTAATCCATGGAAAATGCATGTTGGTACATGGATATCTTCAACAGCTATTTTACAGTTATTTACTAGATTAACAAAGGCGATTGTAAATGAAGAAGGAATTTCAGGATATGGAGATTCTTCTTTTTCTTTTTTATCAAAGATAGATGTTACAAGATCGGTTGCATTTCCAATGTTGATGTATTCAAATGCTGGAGCCAACAATATAAGTTTTTCTACATTTGGTTTATTTGCAAGATAACTTGCGATTACTCCGCCCATTGAAAAACCAATAATGATTATTCTTCTACCATCACTTGCAAGGTCTGTAAGAACACTTTCAGCTCGGTTAATCCAATGTGTCCAATCATTGTCAGTTTCATCTGTTAAATCATAAAAATTTGGTGTTATTACCTCATAATCTTTGAATGCTTTTACTAATGGAATAAATTCATCACTACGTCTTCTTCCAAATCCATGGAAACAAACAATAACAGGTTTATTTTTGCGTGAGTTAAATAATTTCATATATAGCTCCTTTTCTAGTATTAATATGTGCTATCTATATTCTAATACATAAAGATGTGATTTTGTTGTGAAACTCTTTAAATGCTTTATTTAGATAGTGTGGCAATAGAAGTGCTTAATAGATTATGATATAATCATTTAGCGAATGGAGTATATATTATGAAAGATATTTTAGTTAAAGCGATTGCCTTGAATGGCAAAGTAAGAATGTATGCAGCACGTACAACAGAGTTATGTGAACAAGCACGTATTCAACATGATTTATGGCCAACATCACAAGCAGCATTAGGTCGAGTAATGTCTATTGGTGCGATTATGGCGGGAATGTTGAAAAACGAAGATGATAAAATTATGATTCAAATCAATGGTCATGGGTCATTGGGAACATGCATGGTTGAGTGTAATTCAAAAGGTGATGTAAAAGGATTTGTTGGGGACAATCAAATCTATTTAAAATACAATGAAAATAATAAGTTAGCTGTAGGGCTTGCGGTAGGAACTGATGGTTATTTGAAAGTAACAAAATCAATGGGAATGAAAGTTGATTTTACAGGTCAAGTTGCATTACAATCAGGTGAAATTGGTGATGATTTTGCTTATTATTTTACTGTATCAGAACAAACACCATCAGCGGTATCAGTGGGTGTACTTGTAAATACGGATTATAGTTGTCTAGCAGCAGGTGGATTATTAATTCAAATTATGCCAGATGCAACAGAAGAAGATATTGAACAAGTAGAAAAAGTAGTAGCATCATTACAACCGATTAGCACATTGATTAATGAGGGGCAAACACCTCAAGAAATTTTACGTGCGTTATTTGTGGATACAGAAATATTAGAAGAGAGTCCTCTTCAATGGCGTTGTGATTGTAATAAAGATCGCTTTAAAGCAGCGCTTACAACTCTTGATGCAAAGGATATTCAAGAGATGATTGATGAGGATCATGGCTGTCAAGTAAAGTGCGAGTATTGTAATAAAACATATGATTTTAGCGAAGATGAACTGAAATTTATCTTGGAGTTTAGAAATTCATGTGGAAAATAAAAGATATAGAAATTAAGAATCCCATTGTAATTGCCCCAATGGCAGGAGTAAGTAATAGTGCGTTTAGGGAGATATGTTTTGAGTATGGTGCAGGTCTAGTTTATACTGAAATGATTAGTGATAAAGCACTAGGATTTAATAGTAAAAAAACATTGGAAATGTGTAAGATATTAGAAACTGAACATCCCTTGTCAATGCAATTATTTGGGCATGATAAAGATTCAATGATTCAAGCCGCAATATACTTAGATCAAAATACTGAGTGTGATATTATAGATATCAATATGGGGTGTCCAGTTAATAAGATTGTAAAATCGAATGCAGGATCAGCGTTAATGAGAGAACCAGAATATGCAGTAGAATTAGTAGAGGCAATTATTAAATCAGTTAAAAAACCTGTTACAGTAAAAATTCGTTCAGGGTGGACAAAAGAGACTATTAACTGCGTAGAACTAGCGAAGGAATTAGAACGAGTAGGTGTTAGTGCGATTGCAGTTCATGGTAGAACACGTGGACAAATGTATGAAGGTGAAGCTGATTGGTCATGGGTTAAAAAGGTAAAGGAAGCTGTATCTATACCAGTTATTGGGAATGGTGATATTCGTAGTGTTCAAGATGCTTATAAACGCATTGAAGAAACTGGGTGTGATGCTGTCATGGTTGGACGTGGTGCAATTGGGAATCCCTTTCTAATTAAAGAAATGGTGGCATCATTTAATAAAGAAAATCGTGATGAACCAAATTATGAAGAAAGATTACAAATGGGAATAGATCACGCTAAAAGATTGACATCTTTACGTGGAGAAATAGTAGCAATGAAACAAATGCGTGGACTTGCTCCGTGGTATATTCAAGGGATGCCATTTAGTGCTCGTGTTAAAAATGAGTGTGCTAAACTTAAAACGATTCATGATTTAGAAAATTTATTTGGTGAATATGCATCGTTTTTAAAAGAGAGGGATATTGAATATGAAAATCGAACAACCGAAAATCAATAGCCTTGAGCCAGCATCATTTGATTCCTGTATACTAGAGATGGATTTCTACAATAAACTAATTGAAGTAAATCCAACTATGGATATGGATGAAGAGTGTCGAGTGGATAGTTGTCACTTTAAAAAAATAGATTTCACTTTAACCAAAATAGATGTAAAGGAATTCCTTGATTGTATTTTTGAAAACTGTGATTTTTCAACTGTTGAGTTTAATGAGGTTAATTTTCATCGCTGTAAATTTTTGAATTGTAAGATGGCAGGAATTAATTTTTTTCAAAGTATAATGAAAAATATAGAAATAGATTCATGTCTAGTACGTATGAGTAATTTCTCAAATTGTAAATTAGAATTAATAAGATTTATAAATACTAATTTAGAAGAAACACGATTGTTTCAAACTAATTTGAAGAAAATTGAACTTAAGGAATGTGATTTTACAAAAAGCGAATTTTTTGAGACTCCCTTACAAGGGATAGATTTTTCAACATCTATATTGGAAGGTATAACGGTTGATTTAAGTAGTTTAAAAGGAATAAAAGTTAATTCTTCACAAGCGATTCGATTAGCATCGCTGTTAGGAATAGATGTTGTAGACTAATTTTTTTGACAAGTGGTGTAAAAATAGATATAATCAAATCGTAAATCAACGATGAAAAGAAGAGTATTTTATTTGGTAACTTTAAGAGAGCCTAGGTTGGTGTGATTAGGCAAGTGGATAATAAAAGAAAAAAAGACTTGGAGTTGAACGTTAGTTCGCGTTAAGAATGACTTTAAAAAGTCGCTAAGATGGTGCAAGTGATTGCAACATGAATTAGGGTGGTACCACGATGATAACTCTCGTCCCTACTAGGATGTAGAGTTTTTTATTTGTAAAAAAGGAGGTTTTTATGGAACAAAATTTATCAGAACAAGAAGTTATCCGTCGTCAAAAGATGGAGGAATTAAAAGAAAAAGGTATAGCTCCATTTGGGGCAGCTTTTGAAAGAACGCACCGTTCTTTAGAATTAAGAGAATTGTATGGTGAAAAAACAAAAGAAGAATTAGAAACTCTTGATGTACATGTTAAAGTAGCTGGACGTATTATGACTAAACGTCGTATGGGTAAATTAGGATTTATGCATATTCAAGATCGTGATGGTCAAATTCAAATTGTTATCAACAAGGGAGTTGTTGGTGAGGAAGTTTATGAAATCTTTAAGGCAAGTGATCTTGGGGATATTATTGGGATTGATGGGGTAGTTGCGAAAACTGATTCAGGTGAATTATCAGTTAAGTGTATGGTATACACTCATCTTACAAAGGCACTTCGTCCACTTCCAGAAAAATTCCATGGCTTACAAGATGTAGAAGAAAGATTCCGTCGTCGTTACGTGGATTTAATCATGAATGAAAGCAGTCGTAAGGTTGCAATGTTACGCCCACGTATCATTCGTGCTATTCAACACTATTTAGATGGACAAGGTTTAATAGAAGTTGAAACACCAGTACTACAACCAATTCTTGGTGGAGCAGCTGCTAGACCTTTTGTAACGCATCACAACACATTGGACATGGACTTCTATCTTCGTATCGCAACTGAATTACCATTAAAGAGATTAATTGTTGGTGGACTTGAAGGCGTATATGAAATTGGACGTTTATTCCGTAATGAAGGTATGGATACAAAACATAATC
>NZ_JAVWFO010000055.1:0-11826 GCF_036641015.1 Anaerorhabdus sp.
ATTTTATTCCTTTGAAAGGCACAATGAATTCGTTCATTGTGTTTTTTCATTTGTTCATCTCTTTGGTTGTTTATTTAAGTAGTCAGACTAAATAAAGAAACCCTAGTTAATTCATACTTAACTAGGGTACATATTTTTTTTCTTCCTCTTAATGCTTATAATTCTTTGCCATCAGATTCTATAACTTTCTTATACCAATAAAAACTATCTTTCTTATATCTATTTAAAGTTTTCAAATCTAATTCATCACGATCAACATAAATGAATCCATATCTCTTTTTGAATCCTTGATGTGTACTAATCAAATCGATTGCTGACCAAGGACAGTAAGAGAATACATCAACGCCTTCTTCTCTTGCTATTTGCATTTCATTTATGTGTGTTTTGTAGTAATCGATTCTATACTGATCATGAATTTTCATATCATCTTCTAATACATCAAATGCACCTAATCCATTTTCACTTATCATTATTGGCAAGTGATATTTTTCGTAAATATCTTTTAGAGTAATTCTAAATCCAACAGGATCAACTTGCCATCCAAACTCTGTATTTGGCAAGAATTCATTTTTACCACCTTTATAAATACCACTTTCAACATTCGCTACTTCTTGATCACCCTCTTGAGATTTACATTCATTTTCAGTCGAGTGTTCAACTGTTTTCGAACAATAATAATTAATCGAAACAAAGTCTGGATTTTGATTCGCAAGAATTTCATAATCTTTATCTTCAATTGTCGGTTGGCATCCCATTTTGTTTAATAAGTTCCATGCGTTTGTATTATATCTTCCATAGACTGGAATATCTATGTATAGATAGTTACGTAAACTTTCAAAGTTTTGAGCAGCTAAAACATCCAATGGATTACATGTTTTAGGATAAATATGCGCAATATTCAATGCAGGTCCAATTTTCCCATCAGTCATCTCATGACATAGTTTAATTGCTTTTGCCTGTGCTAAGAACATATGATGACTTTCTTGATAAAGTGTCTTTTTATCTCTTTGTCCCGTACCCATCGCACCACCATAAAGAACCATCGAATTTTGCTCATTAATTGAAATCCAATATTTTACTTTAGCACCATATTCCTTGAATAAAATTCGCGTAAATTCTAAATAATAATCGATAACTTTCCTATTACCCCAACCGCCAATCTTATCTAGTTCAGCTGGTAAATCAAAATGATAAATTGTGACAATTGGCTCAATATTATTTTTTAATAATTCATCAATCAAATCATGATAAAATTGTACTCCCTGTTTATTTATTTCACCATATCCAGCAGGTAGAATTCGCGTCCATGCTATGGAAAAGCGATAAGCATTTAACCCTAACTCTTTAAATAATGAAACATCTTCACGAAAGCGATTATAATGATCACTTGAAACTGTAAAATCTGCGGTCCCTTCGTGTACACTTCTTACATCTTGAATCGAAGGACCTTTTCCATCTTGATTCCATCCACCTTCAACTTGATATGCACTGGTAGATGCGCCCCATAAAAATTTACCCATTTTATTCTCCTTCATTAAAGTGATATTTTGATTTACCATTTATGCTTCTAAAACAATAAATTCTGAATTCTTATTTGTGTGTTTAATTGATTTAAAATCATTTGCATTAACCACAACGACTGGAGTGGTCAAATCATATCCTTCTTCTTTTATTTTTTCAATATCAAACTCAAGAAGTAAATCACCTTTTTTAATATGATCTCCGTTCTTAACAATAGCGTTAAAGTACTTGCCATCAAGTTTTACAGTGTCTAATCCAACATGAATAATGATATCTGCTCCTTTATTTGATTTTAGTGAGATTGCGTGTTTTGTTCTAAATATATTAAATACTTCTCCATCTACTGGTGAATAAACTTTTCCTTCAGTAGGTATAATCGCAGCACCTTTTCCCATTAATTCTTTTGAGAATGTTTCATCTTTTACTTCACATAAATCTTGAATTTCACCTTTTATTGGTTGAATTAAAATGTCGCTAACCGCTTGATTATCACTGTTTAATAGAACATCACTATCTGCATTGATTTCTTTCTTTTCTTTATATAAGAAATATGAAACTGCAAAACTTACAACAAAAGCAATCGCAGCACCTGCACAAGCCAAATAAAAATTACTCATTGGCGCATCTGTACTAATATAACTTGGCAATGTTAATAACCCGGGAGATCCACCAGAGAAATTTTTAATTCCTAGTACACCTAAGAATAATCCACCGACTCCTCCACCGATCATCGAAGCAATTAAATTCGTTTTGATTTTCATTGTTACACCAAATAAAACTGGTTCAGTAATTCCACATACCGCTGTGATTCCTGTTGCAGAACATAATTGTTTTAATTCAGAGTTTTTTGTTTTAATTGATACAGCTAAAGCAGCAGCACCTTGTGCAACATTGGATGCAAGTTGCCCTGGATATACGATTGTGTCATAACCCATTGTCATACGATTATTTATTCCAATTGGCGTAATACTATGATGAGTTCCTGTCATAACAAGCAATGGCATTACAATACCCATTACTGTAGGTACAAGCCACCCAACATAACTATTTAATGTATTAACACAAGTTGCAATAAAATTAGAAATAATGTATCCTATTGGACCTAATACACACAGTGTAGCAACGCCAACAACGAACATTGTAATCAAAGGACGTGTAAAGAATTTAATTGCTTTAGGTGATATTTTATCTGCAATAGGTTCTACTTTAGACATCAAGTATACACCCAATATAATAGGTATTACTGATGATGAATAAGTCGCATTGTAGATTGGTAGTCCAAAGATTGTAACTGCCATACCACCTTCTTTAGCTGCTGTAACCATTGCGGTAAAATTAGGATGTAGCAGCATACCTGCAAGCATCATCGCTAAATATGGATTACATTTAAATTTCTTTGCAGCCGAATTTGCTAACAAGATAGGCAAGAAATAAAATGTTGCGTCTGCCATAAAATTTATTACTTGATAAGATGATGAAGCTTTATCTATCCACTTAAAAGCTACAATAACTGCTAATACTGCTTTTAGCATACCTGCAGCAGTTAGCGGCGCTAATATCGGTGTAAAGATACCTTGAATAATATCCACAAATTTATCAAATAACGAAAGCTTCTCTTTCTTTTCATTGTTTCCTAAATCCAATTCATCTTCTGTAATATCGACTAAATTATTTATTTCTCTATAAACATTTCCAACTTCTGATCCAATAACTACTTGGAATTGTCCACCCTTTGTTACTACTCCAGAAATACCTGGTGTACTTTCTAAAACTTTTATATTTGCTTTTTTGTCATCACTTAATGTAAATCTTAAACGCGTGAAGCAATGGCTTAATTGTTTTATATTACTTTCGCCACCAACATTATCAATGATAACTTTAGCTAGTTCTTTGTTATTCATTTTTCTCTCCTTTTTTCTTTTCTGTTATTCTCTTAATATGAATCGTTAAGTAAGTTAATTCATTTTCTGGTATCCTTATTTTCATTGATTCTAAAAAATATTTTTGTATTTTCAAGGTACATGCATATTCATTTGGAAATTGTTTCTTAACTAATTCAAATAGATTGTCATCCACTTCAGGAGAATCAATATTATTATTTAAAATACGTTCAGTAAAAAATTTCAAATGAACTAAAAAGCGTTCGTAAGTTAATGAATTTTCATCAAAGTCGATACTAAAATAATATTTAACTATATTCAAAACATTTTGAATTATTGCCATTGCTTTCTTGACATAATCATCTGTCGCATTATTAATACTAGCTTCCACTAAATGAAAAGCTATAAATCCTGCTTCATCTTCAGGCAAAGAGAATCCTAACTCTCTTTTCACAATTTCAATTGCTTCTTTTCCCACTAAATATTCACTATGATAGTAGTTTTTAATTTCCCACAAAAGTGCATTTTTTAATGGTAATCCTTTAGAAAGTCTTTCCAACGCAAAATCAATATGATCTGTTAATGTAATATAAATATTGTCTTTTAGTTCTTTATCTAGGGTCTTTTTTGCATACTCAATAATCATGTTCGCTACGCGAATATGTTCTACTGGGATATTTTCGAACAATTCTGCGAGCTTACTTTCAATCGTTTTATTTGATATTATATAAATCTTTTCTATTAAGCTTTCATCAATATCATCATTAATTTGTTTCTTAAATCCTAATCCACATCCCATAACTAAGACTTCTGTCCCAACTTCATTAAACGATCTTACCAAGTTGTTGTTGATGACCTTTTGAATCTTCATTCCCTTATCCCCCCTTAAAACATAAAAAGCTATACTGCTCGAGCCAAATAAAGCTTTTTGCGGTATAGCCTGCATTACCAGTAACAATCCTTGAGCATATGTTAGCACCAAGTGAAAGCGCTGTCAACTCTATATTTATTTATCGTAGATTATTAAGTTAAATTGGACAGTTGCTATTATTTCCTTATCATCGTCATTGGTGAAGTTTCTTACAAAGAATCCAAGAATATCAATCGTTCTACTGTGTCCTTTTTTTGTTATGTCGATTTACGAATAAATCTTTGCCACTAAGAAATGAATGATTATCAGTATGAAAGAATCATTTATTGAAATTGCAAATATCTTTTTGAATATTTATCCTAGCAAATCTAAACAAGTTTGATTCAAGAATATTTTTCGTAGCTGTCATCAATTAAGAACCAAATATTTCATGAATCTGTCATATAATTTCGGTTTACTTAATAAATAAAATCTAAATTCTATTTAACCTTTTTATCTAATCCATTCTCTTTATAAAAAATTTACCAAATTTTAAAATAGTGGTCATCCTACAGATGATCACTACTACTTCTATTTATTCTAACTATTGAAGATATTTCTACAATTATTTGATTTTAACAGATTGATTCTTTTAATCCCTATTTCTAGTTATTATTAATTTCAGATCAAATATCTAAGTTTTATGAATTAATAATTCCAACCATAACACTAAATTTAAATATAAATTATAATTTGTATTTGTTAATACTTGGTAAAAAGGATTGAGTTTATAAATATATAAACGTCAATCCTCCAAGTAGAAAAATGCAAATTTTAGGTTATTCATTTTCTAAACAACCAATTTTTATGATTCTTTTTTACTAAATCGCCATCCCATGAAACCAAGAATAGCTAATAATAAAGCCACTATTACCATCCAACACCATGAACAATTAAAACCTGTACGTCCACCTGTAATCCAATCAATTAAACAAAATGAATCTTGTGTTCCTTGATCTGCTGGTGTATCTACTACAGCATTACTAATTTGTTCTATATTCTTTTGGTATGTAATTGCATATGTCGAGAATAATCCAGTGTTGATTGTTATTGTCGCTGGATTATCATCCATATCTTCCAACACTGTATACTCTCCATTGTGTGCTCGTATTACATAGAATTGTGTTCCTCGATTTCTTATTTCTTCTGGAATATTTATGGTAATCATTAATGGTTCATCAGTTTCATTAATTTCATTCCAATCCCTGTTTCCTACTCGAATAAATAAGGATATTTCTACATATTGTCCAAGTTCTAAATTAGGAATATCTGTTTGTGCCGCATTAATTCCTTCTTGTACAACCGTTTTATCATCTTCTGGCGTATTCATTGTATTATCTTTTACATCAATACGTATCTCAATGATTTCTCCATCATTAACTAATTCTTTTTCTTCATTTGATAGTACAGAATTCGCAACCGCAATTGTATCATCTACTCTTGCCATTCGTTTTCCATCTTGTTCAGATACCGTTACAATAACTGCACCTTTACCTACATTCAATACTGTTGATTCAATATCATTACTTGTTGAGGTTGATTTACCAGTTTCTACTTTTGAATCCTCTTGATTTACTTGTATCTTACCATCTACCAATTTAGCTTCTACATTGTTTACATGTTCACCCTTTGGTAATTCAGTAGTTGGTTTCTCCGTATTCACTGGTTTTTTTGTTTCTTCAGGTTTTGGTGTTTCAACCACCTCAACATCAGTTCCATTATTCTTCTCAACATCTTTTACCTGTAGTTTTCCATCCACATGTATTAGTGAATAGTTTTTCCCATCAGTATTATTTAGTGTTGCATCACTAGCAAATGTAATTGGATAACTTCCTATGCTACTTCCAGTACCTTGGCAAGTAATAACTGCATCAGCAGTAATTAAACTTTCTTTTTTATCTGTTCCTGCAAATCCGCTATAACTAATTGTTAACGTAGGCAATGTTCCACCAACCGTCATACTTAAGTCATTTGCTTTTACCGTTATTACTCTTTGCCCAACTGTAAAATCAACTATCTTTTCTCCTTTATAGTTATCACCTTCATATTCCATCTTTACAGAATATGCACCAGCCGGTGTAATACCTAAATTAGATTTAGGTAAATTAGTATTCCATGTTAAACGATTATCACTGCTATAACTATACTTATAACTACCATTAGTATCAGTTACTGCTAAGCTACTACTCGGTGTACTCTCTGTATTTCCATATGTCCACCCATTCATAGTTACTGTTATTTGATCATCTTTTAACACTAGCTTATTTACAATTTTAACTACTATACTAATATCTCTTGTACCATTAGCCCAATTAGGAAGTGTTAGTTTACCTTCAAATGTATGATTACTTATTGTTTTACCAAAATCCGTTGGTATATCATTGGTCCATGTAATCTTTATTGACTCAGTTTTATCTGTATACCCTGTACCTTTATAAACAATAGATATCGTCTCAGGTAAACCTAATTCATCATAAGTATATTTACTATTTGGTCTTACAACAAATTCTTTCTCAACTAATTGTGTAAAAGTAGCATCAATAGAAACTACAGTCATTTTTAAAGATATTTCTACACTATCCATTGTAGCCTTATAAGTATATACTTTACCCTTTATATCAAATGTATCCGTAGTACTATAACTAACCTTAGCACTCACATCATCTGTTGTCTTATTATCAAAAGTACCTGTTACTTTTTGATTTGTTTCTAACCATTTTTTGATTTCATCATTACTTGTATTACTACTATTATCCGCAAACATTGAACTATCTGTAGTAGACAAACTAGTTATTTTACGTGTATTAAACTTAATCTCTGCACTAACTGTTTTATCACTTGGCTTAATCACATACTCATAGACCCAGGTACCTTTACCTGTTTTATCATCCCATGTCATTGTAGGAGCAATAGTTACTCCACCAATAATAATAGATGGTGTTGAGTTTTTATCGTACTCGCCTTTATATATAACCTTAGTTTTGTCATTACTCAATGTTGGCGTAATCACTGTATTACTCTCACTTGTACCAGTTGTTATTGGCGTAGTAATTTCTACTAATGTCTTTACTTCAACTTTACTCGTATCAGAAGAAAAGGAATTATTTGTTGCTTTATCTCTAATATAAATATCATACTCTGTATTCTTATCCAAGCCAGTAAACTTACCATCCGTATTTGGATTATCCCATGTAGGAGTCTCACCTTTTTTTACAATTACACACTCTTGATTTTCACTTAGTTCAATAGTTACTTTATCTTTCTCAATTGTTGGCGTATTAGTACTTGGTGCTACTGGTCGACTTGGCATTGTTATTTCCGTTGGTGTTCCAGCTGGAATTTTATCATCACCTGTACCTTTTTCTGGATATCGAATATAAATTATTGTCCCTGGAGTAAATGCAACCATATTATTACTATCAGGTGTTAACTTACTACCATTTGGATCATCTGGGTCTGTATAAACTTCCATACCTTCAGGAACAGTAATTGTTTCTTTTGCATATTCGACATCTAACCCAGCTAAATCAATAACTGGTGCAGATTGCAAGGTTGCAAATTTCACTTCTTTTACCACTGATAAATTTCCAGCAATATCTTTAGTAACTAAATAGACTTTTTGTACTGATCCTTTATCTAAATTAGTTAATGGTATTGTTTTATCCGTTGATGCAACTATTGCCACTTTATTATTATTCGTAACTACATCACTTGCACTTGGCACTGATGTTGGATTAACTACATAATACATATCTCCTGACTCAGATACTTGAAGTACTATATCAGCAGACGTCTCAGCTACATTATTAGATATTGCTTTTGTTATGGTTGGCACTGTCTTATCTAACTTAACCGTGATAGCTGCAGTTTCTGTTGTTTTTCCTGCTGCATCCTCTGCCTTAAATATATAACTATGTGTACCCTCTGTACTCACATTATATGCATACGTTGCATTTGAAAATCCAGTAATCTCAGCATAGTTCCCTGTATCTACTTTTACATATAATTTTGTTACTGCTTCATTATCACCGTAAGCAAGTGTAATTGTTGTATCCGAAGTAAACCACCCTGTTGTTGGAACAGTAGGTAATGTTGCAGTTATTGTAGGATTTGTTATGTCTGACCATTTTGCAGTGAATTTTTGATCACTTGCAGGCATAGTAGTAGGAATTAACTTATCCCAACCATCATGTGTATATCCTTCTCTTGCTGCGGTTGGCTCAGTTATCGGTGCTTCAAATTTAGTACTACCAGATGATGTTCCACCTGTTAGCGTACCTTTTGCAGCATCCCAAGTTAATGTATAACTATTACGCGTGTATTTATAAGTTACAACTGTTGTCCCATCAGCTGCAATTGTGACTGTTTGTGTTGTAGGTGCCGTAAACCCTTCATATGTTTCCACAGGAGGTGTTATACTTGCGTCTGTTGTTCCAGTTAATTCTGAAGTCGTTATTAAACTTTCAGGATAATTTCCTTCCAAATCTTGTTTGCAATGCTTA
This sequence comes from Anaerorhabdus sp., assembly GCF_036641015.1. Classification (GTDB taxonomy): domain Bacteria; phylum Bacillota_I; class Bacilli_A; order Erysipelotrichales; family Erysipelotrichaceae; genus Anaerorhabdus. The sequence goes on from NZ_JAVWFO010000055.1 coordinate 8,814, forward strand.
ACAACATATTTTGTATTAGTATTAGGTTTGAATTTTGCTTCAAGAGTTTGCGTCTCACTTACTGTATCTGTTGTAGTAAAATTCCACTTAATTTCTCCCTTATACCATCCATCAAATGTATAACCTTGTTTGGTTGGTGCCGTAGGTGTAGTTAGTTTATCACCCTTTAGAGATACAACAGTCTTAGAGGTATCATTCCCTACTTTATAAGTTGTTGTGTAATAATTAATTGTTACTTTAGTATTATCACTAACCTTTATTCCAGTATCAAATCCTTGACTAAATACAGAATAAGTACCTGGTTCAATGCCACTTTTAGTATACAAATCATTCGCATATGATAGCAAATACCATTTGGAATCAACATCACTGTCAAGACCTACAGTTAAACCACTATAAGCGACGCCATCTTTTAGTATTTGCACATTTGCTTGAAATCTAGCATCATAAATCATCCATCCATACCACAAATGATCAGCAGTATTACCATCTTCAACCACTTTATAATTTTCAATAGCAGTTTTTAAACCAGTTTCATCTAACGGATTACCACTAGCATCAACAAATTTAAGAGAACGTTCTGCAGGGTAACTACCAAACATGTTAACGCTTGACTTAACATTCCATGGTGTAGCACTAACTATTAGTTCTTTAAGACTCGAACAATTTTTAAACATATTCGTAAATGGAGCATTCGTTAATTCTGTTATCTTCGTAACATTGAACTTGCTTATATCCATCGATTCTAAACTGCTACAACCTTCAAACATTGAAGTTAAACCAGATGCATTGGAATAGTCTAGTTCAATTGCGCTAAGGTCAAAATTTGTCACATTTAATTCACTTAATGAACTGCAACCTTCAAACATAGATTTCATTGTTTTAACTTTACTCGTGTCAAAATTACTTAAATCTAGAGTTTTAAGACTTGAACAAGAAGAAAACATGGAACTTAAATTTGTAACATTAGTAGTGTCAAAATGACTTAAATCAAGAGTTTTAAGTTTTGAACACCTTAAAAACATACCATATATATTAATCGCATTACTAGTTACAAATTTATCACTTAACTGTAGGTTTTCTAACGCACTACATCCTCGAAACATATAATACATATCCGCCTTGTTATCTATCTCAAACCCACGTAAATCTAGTTCTTGTAATTTTGCACATCCACTAAACATCATTTCAAGTCTTGTTACCTTATTAGTTTTAAAATTAGTGCCAAAATTAAGCTTTACTAAACTGATACAAGTTTCAAACATGCTCTGCATTTCTGTAACATTACTTGTATCAAAACTTTTTAAGTCTAATTCTATGAGTCCCTGACAATTATAAAACATACCCCTCATTGTTATCACACTGCTCGTGTTAAAGCTACCAAATGTTATTTTTTTGAGTACCAAACTGTTCGAAAACATATTATCCATATTTGTAACTTTACTTGTATCAAAGCTATTTAAATCTAGTTCTTCAAGTTTTTCCATACTATTAAACATGCTCCTCATGGAAGTTACTTCAGACGTTTTGAAACTAGATAGATTTATTCTAGATAAATTTTTACACTCATAAAATAATGCATCCATACTCGTAACACTAGATGTATCAAGTCCACTTAAATCCATTTCTGTACAGTTTGTTAAGCGAGAAAATAGATAAGATGAATTCATTGCCGCCTTAACTCCTGATTCGACTATTACTTTTTTTATTGATCCATATTGTGATGACCATGGTCTAGGACTTTCGGCACTGGAAACATAATAACTATCAAGCGTACAACTACCTTCCGTTGTCGGTCCAATAGTCATCGTTCCTTGATCATCAATAGTCCATGCACATGAACCCGAAGTTCCCGAAGCAGGTACTATCTCCATTGGCATTACAGTTGATAATTGGTCTGCTAATTCTATGAGTTCATTTAGCTTAATCTTCCTTGTATCATCTATTAATAATTTATCTTCATCGCTTAATACATTAAATGCATTCTTACATTCTATTACTTTAATCATTATGTTTTGTGCATCTATGTCATTCATAGATGTCCATTCATCAAGAGTAGGTAAAGCATCAATAAGTACTATCACATTATCTATAGGTGATAGTTGTTGAGGTTCTACTACAACTGTAATTTGAGGTACTACTACATCACTACCTAAAGTATACCCTTGAGGTAATTGCGCTGTAAAAATAGTTGTGCCTTCAACTGTACCATCATAAACTGGATCACTAGTCCAAGTAACATTATCAACGATTATTGAATCCATTGTTGTTTCTATATCTGCATTACTTTGTACTGTACTATCATCAAACAATGAAAGTGTTTCATCTTTTAATGGATTAGTAGATACTTCTTCTGTCTCTACTACTTTTTCTACTCTTGCTTGCAAGCTTGTAGGCAAGTTCAATTGTTTTAGTGGAGTACCTACATGTACATATTGTTTTTGAATTGTCTCTTCTAATACAGCAAAACCTAGCAATGTTTGATCACTAGGAGTTTCTTCTGCACTTAATGGTGTAATTGGTAAAAACATACTCAAAGACATACAAACTGTTAGTAATACTGAAAAATATCTTCTAACCTTTGACTTTAGAAACTTACGATTCATAATCTTATCCCCTTGGCTCTCATTATTAAGCACTATATATCAATAGTAGAAAATCGGGTCAGTGTTTAATTACTAATAAAACAGTAATCTAAAATACATTTATTCATTTACATATAGAAATTTTATCACTGTTTTTGGGTTTGTTCAAAGAATATTAGATAATTTCACCAATTTAACAATCTTGTCTTATTATTACAATCACCTCTATAAACTCTTATCATTAAAGTATATAAGGATAATTGGCTAGTTTATAAAACTTATTTCATTTTATGTCTAAAATCTAACAAAAAAAAACACGTTTGATAGAATTTCAATCGTGTTTTTCTAGTAAGTCTAAGGTAACATATTCCCTGCAGAACGATACAATTCGTACCACTCGACTTTTGTAAGTGAAATATCTGCACCCT
>NZ_JAVWFO010000056.1:0-11754 GCF_036641015.1 Anaerorhabdus sp.
TTCTTTTCTCACACGCTTAGCGTGTGGTTTTTATGTTCGACTTTGTCTCACATAAATAAAAAAAGAAAATCCATTTCTAGATTTTCTTTTTAAAATTCACTGTAGTTGAATTAAGCTACACCTATTTCTAGGTGATTTTATTTAATAATTTCGCCTTGTGCAGTTCCACTAATTCCAGCAGCATTTGCTTCATCAGTATCAATATGCATAGCTAATGCAAAATCATCACGAACACGAACAACTGTATCACCAAATACAACTGAACGACCATCAGTGTCAATTTTCACACCAACGATTTGTCCATTTTCAACACCATATTTTTCAGCATCACTAGGAAGCATATGAATGTGACGTTTTGCAACGATAACACCTTCAGTTAATTCTACTTCACCATTAGGTCCAACTAGTTTAATTGGAGCTGATCCTGCAATGTCTCCAGATTCTCTAAGTGGAGCTTTAACTCCAAGAGTTCTTGCATCTGTGTATGAAACTTCAATTTGTGTTGCCTTACGAGTAGGGCCTAAGATTGACATATTGATTGTTCCTTTAGGTCCAACTACTGCAACCTTTTCTTCACAAGCAAATTGTCCAGGTTGTGATAATTCTTTCTTAGATGTTAATGCATAACCTGCACCAAATAATGTTTCTAAATCTTGATTTGACACGTGTACATGACGTGCTGATACTTCTACTAATACTTTTTCCATTCTTTTCTCCCTCTCTCAATGTTACCTAATTATTATAGAATTATTTTCCATAAACTTCAAATAAACATCATTATTTCACAAGTATATCTGCAACAATTAGTCCATTAGCTGCTGCTTGTGATAAAGATCGAGTAAATCCTGCCCCATCACCAAGCGCATAGAAGCCTGGATTACCATCTATTTCAAAGTTAGTACATTTAGGTCTAGCTGAATAGTATTTGCATTCTACACCATATAAAAGGGTGTCATAGTTCGCAATACCAGGTGCTACTTTATCTAAAGCGTGTAATGTCTCAATGATATTGTCTAAATGTCTTTTTGGCATACATAGACTTAAATCACCAGGAACAGCATTTAAAGTTGGTCTAACTGTTGATTGTTTTAAACGTTTATCATCCGTACGTTTACCTAATTCTAAATCTCCTAATCTTTGTACAAGTACACTACCACCACTAATCTTATTTGCAAGGGAAGCTACATATCTTGCATATTCAATTGGTTCATTAAACGGTTCAGTAAATCTAATTGTACATAATAATGCAAAGTTTGAATTATCAGTTTTACGATCTAACTCTTTAAATGAGTGTCCATTAACAGTTAAAACACCATCTGTATTCTCTGTTACTACATGCCCTCTTTCATTGAAACAGAACATACGTGTAGTATCTCCATACGCCTTTGAACGATACAGTATTTTAGGTTCATATATTTTCTTAGAGAAATGTTCCCAAACAATCGCTGGGCACTCAACTCTAACACCAATATCTACTTGACTATTTTCTAATGAAACTTGATTTTTCTTGCACCAGTCAACAAACATTCTACTTCCAGCTCTTCCCACTGCAAATACAATATTATCACCAGTAACTACATATTCATCTTTTCCATTAGTAATTGTTACTTCTTTAGTTTCTTTATTTACATCAGTAACTGTACATCTTGTTTCAATTTGTATTTTCTTTCTTAGTTCTTCTACCATCTTCATCATTGTATTATAGTTGGCATCAGTTCCTAAGTGTTTTAATTCTGCTTGTTGCATATGTAAATCATATTGAATACATAATCTCTTTAATTCATCATTAGGTACATATCTTTCTTTTTGAGCACCATATTTAACTAAAATAGAATCTGCTTGTTCAATATATTTTAATACTTCTTCTTTAGGTAAAAATTCTGGTAACCATCCCCCATATTCTGTAGAGATAATGTATTTTCCATCTGAGAATGCACCAGCACCACCAATACCTTCCATAATGGCACAAGGATCACATTTAACACATTGTTTTACTTTTTTTGCGATAATAGGACATTCTCTTGTTTCTAAAGCATTTCCTCTTTCTAAAAGTAATACTGAAAGGTTAGGATTCTTTTCGATTAGTCGATATCCACACATTAAGCCTCCAATACCACCACCAATAATAACTACATCATACTTTTGTTTTAGCTCCATCTTTTCCTCCTTAAAACCTTTTCCCAACCCATTCTACCATATAAAAAGATATCACGGAAGTGATACCTAAAAACCAATTAGTACGCCACCACTCATAGCATAAAATGAAGTTAATCCTTTACAGTTTCTTATCTCTATTTTAGCTGTACTAGCTATTTCTAATATCTTGTTTTTGATAATTTCAGCCGCTTCTAGATTATCGCAATGATTAATATAGATTGGTAATGAATCCAATGATTTCTTACTAACCATTAATTCTACCAAAGCATTATATGCAGCTTTTTGTCCACGTGTTTTCTTTGTAATTTGAATTTCACCAAGTGGTGTATTCTCACAAACTGCACGTATATTTAATGTAGATGCAATCGCTCCTACAAAATTACTCATTCTTCCTGTCTTAATTAAATTAGAATAACTACCTAAAGTAAATACTATATGTAGATTCTTATTAAATTCTTCAATTTCATTTGATATTTCTTCAAATGATTTGCCTTCACGTATTAATTCAATTGTTTTGTGAACCAAGACAATCATATGTCCAGCAGTTGACTTCGTATCACATACGTGCACTTTTATATTAGAATCATCTTCTTCCAACGTATTTTTCGCAAGAACTGCACTATTGTTTGTACCTGATAGAGCACTAGTAAGCGTAAAACAAAATACTTCCTGTGATTTCTTGAATCCTTCAATGAAATCACCAGGAGATGGACATGCTGTTTTAGCAGCATCCTTGTATTCTTCCATATCTTTTAACATTTGCTTGGTATCTATTGAATCATCATCTACATATTCTTTACTACCTACAACTATGCTCAAAGGCACAATTGTAAAATCAATATCATTTTCTTTTATTTCATCTGATTTTAAATCACAACTACTATCTATTACAATTCCATATTTCGACATAAAAGTCCTCCTTACATCTAATATACAATATTATGTTATGAAATTATGCTTATTATGTCAAGATATATTCATTTCCCTTTTGTTTTATGATAAAATAACGTTGAAATGAGGAAGAAATATGAATAAATTCAATAATCAATTTAAAAAATTTCATATTCCAAGATATCACGAACTACCAAGTATTGATATCTATAGTGATCAATTAATAAACTATCTTAAAGAAGCATTGGAACCTATCCAAATCGATAAAAAGGATTCTTTGATTACTACCGCAATGATTAATAACTATGTAAAATGTGGACTAATACCACCAACTATTAAAAAACGTTATAATCGTAAACACATTGCCTATCTTATTGTTATTTGTGTATTTAAACAATTATACCCAATACCAAAGATCGTTAAGATGATAAAAGTCCAAAAGGAACTTTTCGAAACAGAACAAGCATATGACTATTTTTGCATTGAACTTGAAAATGCATTAAAGACGGTTGATATTAATTCCGTCAAGATGTCTAAAGATACTACTTTAACAGGTAAAGAAGAACGATTATTTGTGCGTGCATCTATTTATGCATTTGCACTAAAATTCATGGTAGAAAACTATTTAGATACAATGACTCAAGAGAACTAAAAAGCACTGCATTTGCAGTACTTTTTTTATTAATATGCCTTTAGAATTGCATCTAATTCTTTTTGTGTTACTGGAATTATTGAACCATGTCTTACATCTTCATTTGGAAGTTTGTATTCTGTTTCATCTAACCATTCAAAATTAGTGAATTCACCTAGTTCATTGAATCTAGCTACATGGAAAGTTCCTTTTGGATAATAATCAACATACAAATAATAATTATCTTCAAACTGTGTAACAAATGGTCCTTCAATGTATTTAAGATTAAATATAAACTTTTTATCAAAACTTAATCCAAACCCTTTAGAAATAGAATCACTTGATGCAAAGAAAATAGTTTGTGCCGCTTTTCTTTCATCTTTATAGAACATCCAATATTTTCCATCTAATGGTAAGATTGTACCATCAATAACATTATAACCAGGATTAAAATATGAATATGGATAGCTAAAGTTTTCAAAATCATTGGTTGCTACTGCATAGATATGACCAATTAAATCTTCATCACCTGGGTCACTAAAATAAATATAATATTGATCAGTTTCCATGTCATACATCATTTCTGGAGCCCATGCACGTTTACCACTCATTTGAATTGCTTGATCATAATAAGCAACACGTACTAAATCTTGTTGTTCAAAATTAACTAAATCTTTACTGTTCATTATGTAAATATATGGATTATCAAATCCTTCAGTTGCTAAAACAATAAAGTTACCTTCTTTATCTCTGGTAATAAATGGATCACGAATTCGCCCATTTCCTAATTCACTAGTAATAATACTGTCTCCATTATTTAGATCTATCCAATTCAATGCATCGGTACTATATGCAAGTTTACCTGTTTCCTCACCTAATTCACCGTTAAAGTAAGATAAAATATAACCACTTACTTTATCAAGTAAAACTAAATCATATGTCTTTGTAATTACTTTATCATCAATGAATAGTTTTGCTTGTATTGTTATAGGTTCTTTTTCATTCTCTGTATTTTTAATAATTTCATCATTTACAATTTCTGCATCCCCACTAATTATTGTCCATTCAACTAGCGCCCCATTTGAAAATGTTATTGGTAACGCATATCCATCATGAATAACCTTTTGAATGTAAGAATTGCATTCTGTTAAATCTCTTTCTAACATTAATTCTGTTGTTAAAGCTTTAACTGTAAATTTAAAATCTTTAGTTGCTTTAATATCATCATTATCAATAGTTGCTGTCATTGTAACAATTGTATCTTCTGTAACTGATTTTAAATTCCCATAGGTATCCATTACTTCTGGATTATCACTTTTATAAGTTACTGGAATATCTTCAACTTTGGTATCCATTAACCAAGGTGCACTTTGAACATCATCCATACTAGGAAAGGTAATGCTATCTAAAAGTACATCCCCATATCGTTTTTTATAATTGTCTTTTATTTTTTCTTCACTTTGAATATCACTACTTATAACTAAATCAGAAACATATCCTTCTTCATTATTACCACCATAAACAATATTTTGTCCAAAAGTAAGTGTTTTATCAGTATAGCCCAGTCCTAATCGTCCCTCTGCTACCTTTTCTCCATTTAAGAAGATTGTCGCATTTCCATTATTAAACTGAGTTACTACATAGTTATATTTTCCTGTTTGTAACGTATCAATGCCCTCTGCTACTATCCAAAAATCTTTACTTGGTGTTTTTGATTCTAAAGATATTCCGCTATAACTTGTACCATCCTCACCATCACTAGATCCTGATGTTGTAAGATGAACATAATAATTAGAATCACCAATAGTAAACAAAGTAGTACCTGTTTTATTAGTTATTGGTTTTATCCAAAAACTAACACTAAAATTTGAATTACTTAAGATATCTCCATTATAAGTAATTGAATCATCAATAGTTTGCGCTTGCCACAAATCAAAATCTTCATTATCTTGTGATACTTTTACCTCACCACTATAATCCATTTTTGAACAACCTGTGACTATTAAACATGTAAGTAAAGCTATTAATAATTTTTTCATTGGAATATCTCCTATTCAGCAGTTCTACTTCTTCTAAAAATACCTAATAATCTAACAAATAAATTTCTAAACGATTTATATGAAACAGCATAAATCACTGTCATAACACCACCTACAGATACTCCTAAAGTTAAACATGCAATAACAAAGTTAACTACTCCACTTTCAATGAATGCTAAATTTTGATTCCATAGAATATACGCAATTGCTCCTATACCTAGAGCTAACAATAATCTTGATCCAACCATTGCATAATAACGAATAGGTTTTAATTTGAAGACCTGGTTATATACTAAAACAGGGTTATATAAGAAATCCACAATCCAATTTGTAAGCATTGTAGCAGCTAATACTCCAGCAATACCCCAAAATTGAATAAATATTACTGATAATAAAACCTTAGATACAGCCATTAAATATGCATTATTCTTAGCATTTTTAAATAAACCGTTGGCATCTCTTGAAATAATAATTGGTTCTCTCATTGTTAAGTAAAAAATATTAATTGCAAATAAGAATGCAACTACAATTGTTACTGAATAAAGTTCAGGATCTTTCATCCAATAAACTAAGAACTCATTCATAACAACAAAGATACAAATCGAAATTACACTTGCTACATATGTAGCAAAATTAAAGAACTCTGTAAATACATTATATGCATCTGCGCGATTATCATTAAATAAATTACCAAAACTATTAATAGGTGATGTAATCGCACTATTTATAATTTTAGAAACAGAATCGGTTAAATAACTATAAACACCAAAGATACTAGTCATTTGATAACCCATAAACATTGTAATTACAATGTTATCTGTATTCGATGTACATAATATTGATAAACGTTGAATTATCGTATATTTAGCGCTTTGTTGGAATGATTTATCATCTTTATCCTTTGGTTCATCTTTTAACCATGGATAAGCCTTTAGAGCTATCTTACGGGCTACAAAGTTAGATATTAAGATATTTGCACCTTCAATGATAATTATCCAAAAGAAGCTCATTTTAAGCAAAATAACACCAATCATTAAAACCATACGTAATATTGCAAACGATTGAATCCAAATATTAATTTTGTATTCTTGTTGATCTGCGATAATTACAAAGTTTGGTCCCATCATGAAGTAAGATATACCATATGGAATACATAAAATTGCAAATGTTCCTACTGTTTGAATGTAATCTAATGGAGATTGTGCAAAGAATGGGAATACTAGTGCTATTAAGCAACCAATAACTAGAACTGCAGTACCCGTAAAGTTGAAGACTTTCTTTGCCCCATGATATATTTTTAATACTGTTTCATGGTCATCATCTGCTAATGGCTTAAACAATAATTGTCTAAATGCCAAAGAGAAAGCCAACTCACAAATATTTAAGAACATGATAATTTGTGCAATTGTTAATTGAAGTCCATTGATATCACTACCATATAAACTAACAAATAAGCTTATTTTTACAAATCCTACTAAAGGTAAAAGGACACTTGTTATTAAACTTACGATGAAATTGTAAAATGAATGTTTAGTACGCATAATTTCTCCTTCTACTTAATTAAGATTGTAAATAATGGTTTTGTTGATTTACTAAAATATTTTAGAAAACAACGATTTTTAAAATTTAAGTTACTAATATATTTATTCTGTTTCCAATTTGGAAAATATTCCATCATACATTCCAAAGACATTCCATATAATTCATCAAACAATGGTGAGCGAATAAATCTAAACATTCCATACAAACATAAGTGTTCAATATGCAAATATTCTATTTCATCATGATACTCATCATATAAATTTAAATCTTTCATAGTTTCTCTAACGCTTTTCATAATACCAAATATTTCTTTAAGTCTTTCACTTTTGGTAACTGACATAATAGAACCTTCTCTTTGACGATAATGAATAAGTGTTTCATCAAGATATCCTATTTTATCAGTTGTTGCAAATATTGGTGTCGTTACTGGTATATCTTCATACCACGTATTTAGTGGATAACGATATCCATCTTCTTTAAAGTATTTTGCTTTGTATATTTTATTCCAAGCAAACATCGGCGATAAAATTGCTTTCTTTGAAATCGTATCTGTTTCCCAACTAGTCAAACCCTTCATAATCCATGAAGGATTTCCATTTTCATAGAAGTATTCAATGTTAGTAACAACAACATCATATCCCTCATCCATTTTTGAAATAAGTTTTTCATATAATGTTGGTTCAACAAAGTCATCACTATCAAGAAATGCAATGTATTCACCTTTTGCATATGAAATGGCATAGTTTCGAGCATCGCTTAATCCACCATTTGTTTTATGTAATTGTGTAATAAATGGGTACTTTACGATCATATCATCCACTATTTTAGGACCATTGTCACTACTTCCATCATCTACTACTATTACCTCAAAATTGGGACATGTTTGCACTACTAAACTATCCAAACATTGTTGGATGTATTGTTCAACGTTGTACATAGGAACAATGATAGATAGTTTCACGCTTATTTCTCCTTAAAATTTTGAATCATTTTATCTTCAATTACTGTAAATGTTTTTTTACTGCTTGATTGATTAAGTAATCTCATATCTCTATACTTTTCTAAGAAACCACCTTTAGCGTACTTCTTATATAACGGTTTTATTGCATCACGATGAGGAATCAATTTTTCAACTAATTCGTACAAGTGATCTAATTTTTCTTTATACTCTATTTTAGTTCCCGACATTCTTGGTGTTTGATATAAAATAAATTTATAGCTTTCAAACATTCTATAATAAAACATATTACATGGATTTAGCGTTTCTGCTTGATCTACAATTGTTTTAAATACTTCAATATGAGCATCTAATGCCTTAGGACGTATATCTGTCATTGTATTACCCGCACGATCAACTAAATAATAAGCACATGCTTTATCAGTATAAATTACTTTATCAGCTGTTAATAAACTAATATAAAATAATAAATTATCTGTATATCCTACTTTATGTAAAAATCTAATATTTTTAGCTACCTCTTTTTTATAAAGTTTACTATGAGGTGATGGATCAATATAGAATAAATCATCATACTCATTAGTGCCTTTATTATAGACAGTATTAGATTTCAATCTGGTAAATGTCGTATTGTACGCTGCATCATAATCTGAATCAGTCCCATCAGAATAAATAAAATATTTTGCTCCTATTGTAATATCAGCATTTGATAGTTCAGCCAAATTAAATAAGTGTTCTAATGCATCATCTGCAAGATAATCATCAGGATCACATACGATAAAATAGGGTGTTTCAAGTTTAGAAATTGCCATTTCTAAAACGGACCCATATCCACCATTTTCTTTTTCAATTCCAACAAATTTATCTGGGTACTTTGTAACATACTCATCAATAATTACTTGTTCATTTGCTGGTGATCCATCATTTACTGCATAAACAATAAAATCCTTAAATGTTTGTTTAAGCAACGAATCAAAACATGTTCTTACATATTGTTCAACATTATAAATGGGTACAATTACTGTAATTTTATTCATAAGATACCTCCTAGTGCCAACGCTTTCTAACTGTTAGATATGTTTTTAGTAATGTTGGATTTGCATATATCCAATCATTTTTTTGTCTACATATTTCATACTTACATTTTGGAAATTGAGGAAATGTTAATCTAATAAATTCAAAACAATCATCTATGAATTTATTTACTGTTTCTTTGTCATTAATATCTCTTGTCTTTTTAAGACATTCCATAATATTAATACCAGCAAGATACATTAGTTCATTATAGTATAAATCAAAGACATTCTCTTTTTTATAATATTCTATATTTTCTTTTACCATATCCAGTATATGATATGTTTTATTATTAAACTGTTGTGTAATATTACCCGGTCTATCTGCTAAATAATCATATAGCGGCTCATTAATGAAACATATCTTTTTAGCTTTAAGCATTAACTTGTACGTAGTTCCTAAATCCTCATAATAGTACCCTACTGGATATTCAATTTGATTTTCTTTAAATAAAGATACTTTATACATCTTATTCCAAGCTGCATTCAACACCTTGGTAAGAACATCTGGATTATCTTTAACATTTACACAAGTCTCAATTTCATAGCCACTCTTTATGATTTCTTTTGTATTAGTTTTCATAAAATATTGATATACATCAAAGATTACCATATCAGCATCTGTTTCATTTAACTTAGTAATACATTTATCCAATAATGTAGGTTCAATAAAATCATCTGAATCTAAGAAATAAACATAGGGTGTTTTAACTAATTTCATTCCGGCATTTCTTGCATCACTTAAACCACCATTTGGTTTATCTAATACTTGAATTCTTGAATCTTTCTTTTCATATTCTTTGCAAATAGCTAAACTATTATCTTTACTTCCATCGTTTACCAATATTAAATCGAAGTCAGTAAAAGTTTGTGCTAAACAAGATTCAATACACTTAGGCAGATATTCTTCAACGTTGTATACCGGTACGATTACACTAACTTTACTCATACTATTTACCTCTCTTTAATACCTTATTTAAAAGATTCATATGGAAATCATCTTTAAGAACTGTTAATAAAGCAAAATAAACAACACAACCTGAACCAATCGCAACAAAGTTACTTAAGATATTTGGTGTTAAAGTATTACAAACAAAGTAAACAACTAATCCCATTGCAATACTCGAAATAATATATTTATAAATATTTTTAAATCGTATTTTTAAATCAATTCTATCTTTTATTGTTAACCATTGGATAAATGTAACAACAAATTCTGCAATTACTGATCCTGCGATTGCACCAAATGCACCAAACTTAGGCATCAATAGAAAGTTAATTACGGCATTTGTTATTGCTCCAGCAACTACTGAACGAGTATATTCTTTTGTCATACCTATTGGTAATAAATATTGAGTCCCATATACATTACTTAAACTAATAAATAATATAATTGGTGTAGTACATATAATAAGTGGAGTTACTAATGCATAGCTTGGTGGTAAAAACCAAACGATAAATGATGGAATTAATGTAATAATACCAACAATCATTGGTATAGCTAAATAAAGTGCCATACGAAGTGTTGTTTGTAAGAAACGAGTAATTTCCTCTTTTGCTTCTTCACCTCTTGTGTTCATATTGGCAATACGAGGTAACATTACAGCACCTATAGAAGTAATAAAGAATAGAAACATTTTAATAAATCTTTGCGCTTGTTGATATAAAGAAACATGTCCTATATCGTGATATAAATAGCCAAGCATGCTTACATCAAGCATTGTGTATATACTTGTAGCGATTTGTGGAACAAATAATAATATATTAGGTTTAAGATGTTGCATTACACCTTTTTTAGTAACTTTTTGGAACTTTATATAATGTCGCAACTGAACCCACATAATTGCTTGTCCAAGTACCCCACTACCTGCATTAATTATGATAAATAAGCCTAAATCAGCAGGTGATTTAACGAACGAAAATATTAATACAATTCCTAAAACTTTGATAATCATATTTCGTATAGAAGCCTTTTTAAAGTCTTCTACACCATAGAAAAACCAAGTTACATCAAGGGATACTGAAAATAGTGATATGACTTGTAAAAAAGCAAAAAAGCGGACATCTACATCCAATGTTTGAATAAACCCTAAGTAACATATCGCTGATATAGTCATACAAATAAATTGCATAACAAATATCTCAAAGAATGTTTTTGACATTAATTCTTTGTCATCACGAACCTCTGCAATTTTCTTGTTACCATAGATATTTACGCCTAAAATACCAAACAAAACAAACCATTGTACTAATCCCGATGTCCAATCACTAATTCCTTGTGCATCAAGCCCTAAAGTACGAGTGATATAAGGAACAGTTATAAACGGCGTAATTACAACAAATAGTTGATATAGTATGTTATAGAAGTAATTTTTTAATATTTTCTTGTCCATAAAGTCTCCAAAATTAATCTAGTATAGTATACCATATTTCACCTTATGTTTATATATTGCAAAAGAAAAA
>NZ_JAVWFO010000057.1:0-11359 GCF_036641015.1 Anaerorhabdus sp.
CAAAGATGATTTTAAGTTTTATTCATTTTTTAGTCTTTTGATATTACCGTATTTTTCGATGTTTTTAGGAAGCTATATTTTAAATTTATTCCCTAGACCAAAAGCATCAATAGTATATAGTGGGGCTAGTTTGGTGTTGTATCTATTTTTGTGTAGTTTAGCTATTGTATTTGCGAAAATAATAACAAATAAGAAATAAAATAAAACTGGTTAATCCTTCCCAGGTTTGCTATAATAGCCGTTATTGGGAGGAGAGAATATGACAACAACAAATGCAAATAAAATGGCAACTTGGCCAGTATCAAAATTATTATTCTCAATGAGTGTCCCAGCAATGTTTTCGATGCTTATTCAAGCACTTTATAATATTGTAGATACAGTTTATATTTCGCAAATATCGGAACAAGCAATGTTTGCGCTAGGGTTAGTATTTCCAATGCAAATGATTGTAACTTCTTTATCTTTAGGGGGAGCAATTGGAACATCAACATTAGTAGCTAGACGACTTGGGCAACGGAACCATGAGGAAGCAAATAAGACGGCATCAACTGGTCTTATCTTAGCTTTATTTCACACGGTGTTTTGTGCTTTTGTAGGAATCTTTTTGTCAAAACCATTCTTAGCTCTATTTACAAAAGATCCAACGGTTCTTGCTATGGGATATGATTACTTGAGTGTAGTAATGGTGTGTAGTGTAGGGGTTTTTGTGGGGATGTATTTCGAAAGAATATTCCAAGCACAAGGTAATATGATATTACCGATGATTTCATTATTAATAGGTGCAATTACTAATATTATTCTTGATCCAGTATTTATCTTTGGTTATTTTGGAATTCCTGCTATGGGAGTTAGAGGTGCAGCAATCGCAACAGTAATTGGGCAAATATTTGGGATGTTGTTTATTACAGGTTGTATGTTAGTTGGTAAACATGAAGTTAAATTTCAGTTTAAAGGATTACATTTACGCTGGCATCGTATTAAGACTATTTATTCGGTAGGGTTACCAGTAGCGATTATGAATGCAGTTGGTTCGGTTACTACTACTTGTATGAACTTTGTACTAGTCAATTATTCAGATGCGGCAGTTACCGCATTAAGTATTTACTTTAAATTGAATTCGTTTGTATTTATGCCAGTCTTTGGCTTAAATCAAGGAGCATTACCAATTTTATCATTTAACTTTGGTTCACAAGATGTGGAACGTTATAAAGCAACGGTTAAACTATATTTAATGACAGCGATAGGGTTAATGGTAGCAGGTACAGCGTTATTCATGTTTGGTACAGATTTACTATTGGGATTATTTAATCCATCTGCTGCTTTACTTGAAGTCGCAAGAGTAGCGTTGATTATTATTTCAATTTCATTTGTATTTGCGGGTGCTTCTATTTCGATGAACACAGTGTTCCAATCTTTAGGCAAAGGAATGTCTAGCATGATTATGACGCTATTACGTCAATTGATATTCTTAGTGCCATTTGCATTTATTTTTGGAGAAATATGGGGTTTAAATGGTGTTTGGGCATCATATCCTGTTGCAGAAATAATTGTAGTCTTGATTTATATCCCAATTTGTTATAAAACATTTAAGAAGGCGTTTAATTTAGTGTAAGAGGTGAGATTCGATGAAGCCAAATGATGATATTAAAAATGAATTAGATGAAATACTGAAAAAACTTGATGAAGCAGAAAAAGAGTTTACATCAAAAATGAAAGAGTTTAATCTACAAGAATCAAATCAAAAGGATCAACAAACAACAGATTAATTAAATAATTTTGGGTTTATCTTCTGATAAGCCTTTAATTTTTAAAAAGGAGCATAGTATGGATAAAAAGTTAGTGGATGTTATTTTAGTTATATTAGGTAATATTTTGATTGCATTTGGAGTGGCTGTTTTCATATTGCCATATAATATTCTATCAGGGGGACTTGCGGGTTTAGGGATTGCCTTACAACCGCTCATTCATATTGATCCATTATTATTTGTTAATATATTTACGATTGGTTTATTTTTAGTAGGAACAGCACTACTGGGAAAGAACTTTGCGTTTAAAACATTAATTAGTAGTATTGTATACCCAGTCGCTTTACTTTGGTTTAAAGGTCGATTCATGATTGATGTAGATCCATTGTTAGCGTCATTGTATGGTGGATTACTTACAGGTATTGGTGCAGGAATTGCGATGCGTACTGGAGCAAGCACAGGTGGCATTAATGTAGTTACAATGATATTACATAAATACACAACATGTAGTTTAGCAACATTGGTATTAATAATTGATGCGGTTACAGTAGGATTAGGATTATTCTCTATGGGAATTGAATCAGTACTAATTGGATTTATTGCAGTATGGACAGCATCTCAAGCTGTTGATAAAGTATTGATGATGGGATTACAGGATGCTAAAGCAGTGCAAATTATTTCACCTAGATATCAAGAAATATCGGATGCAATTCATGAAAAGATGGTACGTGGTACTACTCTTCTACATGCTGAAGGTGGTTATTCTCATGATGTGCAAAAAGTTGTGTTAACAGTGGTAAGTAAAAATCAATATCGTGACTTAACAAGATTAGTTAATGATATTGATCCAAATGCTTTTATTGTTATGAGTGATACAAATGAAGTAAAGGGACTTGGATTCACAAGCGAGTTTAAAATATAGCCTAGTAAAATAGTGCACATCCATTAATTCAGCAACTAAAAAATGGATGTGCATTTTATAATATAATTTTTTGGAAAATATATTAATTGTTTTTACTACTGTTTTAAATATACAAAATTTAGTATAATTAAATTAATACTAGGAGATTCATATGAACTATAAAGAAATGCTATTAAGTAAAAATGGGTTGGCAACTCATTATTTATCAAGAGAGTTTTTAAAGTTTTCACTTAACCAAAAAATACCTACAGTAACGGAATTTTGTGATAAGCTGAATCTTTCAAGGGGAACGGTTCAAAATTCAATTAAATTTCTACAAGATAATAAAGCAATAGAATTAGTTTCGAAAGGACACCTTGGGACTTTCTTAGAAGAAAAAAATACTAAAATATTACTTGAATTTGCAGGAATAACTTCAATTGTTGGAGTTATGCCTTTACCATATTCAAGAAAATACGAAGGTTTTGCAACTGGCTTAATTAGCACAATGGAAAATCGTTATAATATTCCTTGTTCTCTAGCGTATATGAGAGGTGCAAGAAATAGAGTGAGTATGCTTCTAGCTAATCGTTATGATTTTGCGGTGTTGTCAAAATATGCAGCTTTACAATTTATTGAACAAGGACTTGAATTATCAATAATCAAAGAATTTGGAGTACATTCTTATCTTAGCGAGCACATTGTTGTGTTTAATGACCCTACAATTAAGGAAATTAAAGATGGAATGAAAGTTGGTATTGATTCAGATTCATTAGATCAACAATTTTTAACCGAAAAGGCATGTGGTAATAAAAAGGTAGAATTGATACCAGTAGATTATTCTCAAATTCTTACACATATTCAAAGTGGAGTAATTGAAGCGGCAATATGGAACAAAGATGAAATAACAGATAAGGATTTGAAAATTAACTATTCTCCACTAGTTGTGGATGAATTAAGAGATACAGAAGCAGTAATAGTGTGTAGAAAAGCAGATCAAATAATTCCTTTATTGGATGAACTAATAGATATAAAGATAGTTTTGGATACGCAAAAGCTAGTATTAGAGCATAAACTAACTCCAAGCTATTAAATAAATAAAAACGAATAATTTATTTTGTGGTTGACTTTAAGTGGCAATAATAATAAAATAAAAATGTATTCAATATACAAAATATAGTATATTGAATTTAGTGGAGAGCAAATGTTAAAAGAGAGAATAAGAATTTTAGAGAACGCCAATATTATATCGGCAGAAAGTGCATCATATGTAATTGGTGTAATTGACGAGTTAGCAGATTCAAACCTAGAAACAGGGAAAATGGAGATGTTTACAACACATCTAGCAATGGCAACTGAAAGAATCATAAAGAAGGAAGCTGTTGATAATCTAGATGAAGGAATTTGGGCAGAAGTAGTGAAACATGCAAGTTATGAAAAAGCTTCAGTTTTCTATGACAAAATGGTTTTAAAAGCACCAATCCCATATCCAGAAGAAGAAAAGAGATTTCTATTAATGCATTTATGTAATTTATTTGCTGAGGAATAGAGAAACTCGTCTCAAATAGAAGGAGGAAGATTATGTTACGCATTGTGGTAGGAGGTCAAATTAATAAACAAGAAATACATGATTTTATCAAAAAATCACTTGGAGACAATGTTGAACTTGTTATTAAAAATGATCTTGATGCAGTTAACCTGTTAAAAGCTGGCACGTATGAATATTATGTAGGTGCATGCAATACAGGTGGAGGGGGAGCATTAGCAATGGCTATGGCTTTGTTAGGCCCTGAATTATGCAAAACAATTTCGATGCCAGGAAAAATTTTCTCAGATGAGGAAATTATTGCGGCAGTAAACGAAGGCAAAAAAGCATTTGGATTTACTGCTCAGCATGCTGAAAATGTTTTACCTGTATTACTTCAAGCTTTAGTAGAAAAAAACAAATAGGAGGATAGTATATGAATTATGTATTACTTGCAGCAATTGGTGCATTAGCAGCAGTGCTAGCGAACAAGGGAATTGCGGTATTCAATGATGGATTCCGTCCAATCGTTCCACAATATCTTGAAGGAAAGATTAATCGTAAAGAATTAGCAACAATGAGTTTTGCAATCAGCTTCGGTTTGGTTATCGGGTTTGGTATTCCAACATCAATCGCAGCGACAATTATTTTGATTCACGCAATTTTATTAACAACTGATATTATCGGTACATGGTGTCCAGATAATTTAACTGGTACAATTATGTCAGCAGTAATTGGTGGTCTTTATGGAGTTGGGATTTTAGTTGGGCTTGAATCTATAGTAACTATTTTTGGTTACTTACCATTCAACTTCTTGAATGCTTTAGGTAGTGTATCAAAATTTATAACAGTGGCATTTGCTGTTTTCCCAGCGTTAGCAGTAGCATATCAACATGGCTACAAAAAAGGAATTGTTACTGGAGTTATCACTGTATTAGTTTATTTCTTAATTAAAAAGTTTGGAATTTTCTCATTAGGAGAATTTAAAATTGCATTAAGTGGTGAAGGTATGGCTATGTTAGCAGGTACAATCACAATGTTAATTTATGCAACACAAGTTAAAAATGAAGGTGGAGATGCAAATACATCTTTAGTAAATGTATTCTCAAATCAAGTTTCAAGAATTAGAAAAAACTGGATTCTACTTGCAGTAATGGGTGGATTAATTGCAGCAGCAACATCATTATCAGTAGTTGCTGGTGACCCAACATCTTTAGCATTACTTGCAGCTGGATCATATTCTGAAGCAGCATTAGCAGCGTTTGCACGTGCTATTGGATTTGTTCCATTAGTATTTACAACAGCTATTGTTACTGGTGTTTACGGACCTGCAGGTTGTACATTCGTATTTGTAATTGGTCTATTATTTATTAATAATCCAATTGTTGCATTAATTGTTGGTGCAATTGTTATGATTGTAGAAATTCTATTAATTAATGTTTTCGCAAAAGGTATGGATAAATTCCCAGGTGTTAAAGATATGGGTGAACATATTCGTACATCAATGAATAAAGTACTTGAAGTAACTTTATTAGTTGGAGCTGTTGTAGCAGCTGAAGCAATGGCAGGAGCAGTTGGATTGAGTGGTATTGGAGCTCTATTTGTAATTGGATGTGAGTTACTAAATAAAACATTCAAAAAGCCAATTGTTGAATTAGCAATCGGACCTGTTGCTTGTATTTTATTTGGAATTTTAATTAATATTTTACTAGTAGTTAACTTAGTAGCATTAGTACCAGTAGCATAAACAAGTAGTAAATATAATCTTCTTCATACAAGTGGAGTGATAAATTCACTTCACTTGTATTACTTTTATCACGGAGGCAGAAATGGAAATTATAAAAGGATATACATATATGCATGAGCATATGTACATTGATTTATCGAAAGTAAAACAAGATAGTGACTGTACGTTTGATGCGACAGATGAAATAATTTTAGAATTAAAGGAATGTTATGCACTTGGTTTAAGAAATATAGTCGAAGTATCGAATCGTGGTATGGGAAGAGATATAGCTATAATTGAAAGAATTGAACGAGAAACTAAATTGAATATAATTAAATCAACAGGATATTATAAAGTACCGTTTCTTCCAGAAGAGTTTAACTTATTAAGTGAAGAAGAATTAGCGGATATAATGGTTGATGAAATTACTAAAGAAATTAACAATGGTGTTAAAGCGTGTGTTATAGGTGAAATTGGAACGAGTAATAATACTTGGGAAGATGAAGAAATTAAGCTTTTCAATGCGGCAGTTATAGCGCATAAAAAAACAAACGCACCAATATATACACATACTACATTAGGTACATTGGCAATTAGTCAAGCAGACTATTTTATTAAACAAGGAGTCGATCCTAAAAAAGTAATTATAGGACATATTGATTTAAGTAAAGATTTAAATGTTATTATAGATGTATTAGATAAAGGATTTTATGTAGGATTTGATACAGTTGGGAAAAACAATTATTTTCCTGATGAACAAAGAATTGATTTTCTTATTGAGATTGAAAAGAGAGGTCAAATTAATCAAGTGATGTTATCACAAGATTTAACTAGAAAATCTCACTTAGAAGTAAATGGTGGAATAGGATATGCTTATTTACTAAAAACATTTATACCTATGGCAATAGAAAAAGGATTATCTAAAGAATCGATTGATACAATGCTAATAGAAAATCCACAAAGGTTTTTTAAAGATTATGAATAAGCAATTAATGAATTCAGTTGCTTGTTTAAATCCATATAAATCTGTTGAAAAGGTATTAACTAAGATAGAAAAAAATGAAGATAGAAATTTAATAGGTATAAAAAATGTTAAACAAATTCCATCTTCTTTAATAAATAAATTAGAAGCAAGTAATAAATATTTAGCTCATACACTTGATGCTCATTCATTAGGCGGCAGAGCAATTGATATTAATTTAATAAATCCGATTAGTGGTAGATATATGACAGGATCAAGTAGTGGTACTGCAATAAATGTATTAGTTGGAATTAATGATATAGGGATAGGAACAGATGGTGGAGGTTCAGTATTAGCGCCAGCATTGTCGGTTAATTGTTTTGGAATTATAAGTCCGTTAATTGAAAAAGAAAATATGACTAAATATTCTAAAAGATCTACTGATGGTATTATGTTTAGTCCCTCAATAGGATTTATAACAAGAGAATATAAAGTGCTTCTTGAAACGTTTGAGTTAATATTAGGGAATGTTAATTTCTATGAAGACATCAAAGTGTTTACTGATATACATGATGAAACTAATTATTCTTTTGATGTAGAAAAAATAGAATTTTCAAATCAATTAGACACAAGAAAAGTATGCATAGATTTTTTGAAAGAAAATTTAGATAAGTGTGATGTTATGATATCACAAGAAGGACCAGTTGATTTAGAGGGATTTGGAGATACTATATTTGGTCATTTTGATGAGACAACTCAAGCAATTCAACGTAGTAGTAAAAAAGGATTTGTAAGAGTAGCTAATATGGTTGATGCAACTTGTTTGGTTGTGCCTAAAAAAGAATTTGCACAAGGATATGTACTAATGTGTGAAAGTAAAAAAGAAAAAATTGATAAAATGTTTTGTATAGCAGAACAACTAGTTACAGAAGAAGATAAATTAATAACTAATTATTTCTCAAATTTAAATATGTATTTTGAGGAAGGATATGGAGGATGAATATGAAAACATTTCCGCTTAATTCAATAACACTTGAACAAGCTAAAGAAAAACAATTTCGTCTAGTTGATGAAATATGTAGAGAATTTGATGGGACATCATTTTTAAGTTTAGGGGATTTAGGTGTTGTAAAAGGTTTAAATAAACCAAGATACGCTGAGAAAGTAGAAAAGGTTTTAGCGAAATACTTTGAAAGCGAAAGCAGCATTCTTGTAACAGGAGCGGGAACTGGTGCAATCCGATTTGCATTAATGGCTTCGGTTGGAGCTAATGCTACAGTTTTAGTGCATAAAGCACCTATTTATCCTACGACGTTAACATCGTTACAAGGATTAAATGCAAATATCATAGAAGCTGATTATAATGACTTAGAAGAGTTGCGTGAGGTTTTAACCAATAATAAAATTGATGGAGCTATTGTGCAATATACACGTCAAAAACCAGATGATAGCTATGATATAGCAGAAGTAATCAAAACGATTAAAAATACTAAAGATATTATGATTGTTACTGATGATAATTACGCAGTAATGAAAGTAGAAAAAATTGGAGCTGAATTAGGTGCTGATTTATCATGCTTTTCATCATTTAAATTATTAGGTCCTGAAGGTGTTGGTATCATTGTTGGCAAAAAGGAATTAATCGACAAAATTGAAAAGATGAATTATTCAGGCGGAAGTAAAGTTCAAGGTTGGCAAGCGATGGAAGTGCTACGCGGTTTAACATATGCACCGGTTGCACTAGCTATTCAAGCAGAAGAAAATGAAGAGCTAGTTAATAAATTAAATAGCGGAATATTACCAGAAGTTAAAAATGCATTTCTTGCAAATGCTCAGTCAAAAGTTTTGTTAGTTGAATTTAAAGAAAATATTGCTGAAGAAGTTTTAGTGGAGGCTGAAAAATTGGGCGCAGCACCAAACCCTATCGGTGCAGAATCTAAATACGAATTAGTACCAATGTTTTACCGTGTATCAGGAACGTTCTTACAAAGTGATCCTACATTAATAAAAAGAATGATTAGAATTAATCCGATGAGAAGTGGCTCAAAAACAGTTTTAAGAATACTTGAAGAAAGTATTAAAAAGGCTAAGTAATGTTTGTAAATATGATTGAACAACGCAATCGTGCGTTATTAGAAACTACTTTTAAACTACATCAAGAAGGATTAATTGAGCCTGATACTTATGTTGTAGATGTGGATAGTTATTTAGAGAATGCAAAGTTAATATTAGAAGAGGCAAAAAAGCACAATATACATTTGTATTTTATGCTTAAGCAAATAGGAAGAAATCCTTTCTTAGCCAAAGAACTTGTTAAGCTTAGTTATGAGGGAGCAGTTGTTGTAGATTTTAAAGAAGCGAAAGTTATGATGAAACATAATGTTCCAATTAGTAATGTGGGACATCTTGTTCAACCTTGTAAATCACTTATTCAAAAACTTGTAGATTATAAGTGTGAATATTTTACGGTATATTCTGTTGAGAAAACAAAAGATATTAATGATTGCGCAAAAAAAAGTGGCGTTGTTCAAAAACTACTATTAAGAGTTTATGATGACAACGATATGATTTACAGTGCTCAAACAGCAGGGATTCATCTTAAAGATTTAAAGAGTGTAGTCGCTCAAATTAAAGAATTAAAAAATGTTGAAATTAAAGGAGTTACATCTTTCCCTTGTTTTTTATATGATCAAGAAAAAGATGATACTGAACCAACAAACAATTTGTATACAGTTTTAAAAGCAAATGAAATATTATCTGAATTAGGAATTGATGTTGAAAATATAAATGCCCCATCAACAACGTCTGTAAATACGATTTGCAAAATGGTTGAGTACAATGTTACCAGTGGAGAGCCTGGTCATGGACTTAGCGGAACTACACCAATTCACGCAACTAAAATTCAACCGGAAATACCTTGTGTAATCTATCTAAGTGAAATTTCTCATAATTTTATGGGGAATGCATATGCATTTGGTGGTGGACATTATCGTCGTTCTCATATAGAAAATGCACTTGTTGGATTATCTGTTGATGATTATAAAAAAGTTAAAGTGATTAAGCCTGTTGATGATAGCATTGATTATCATTTTGGGTTAAATGAAGAATGTAATATTAACGATACAGTTATTATGGCGTTTAGATTTCAAATATTTGTTACTCGATCAAATGTTTGTTTAATCCAAGGTATAAGTTCAAATAAACCAAAAATTGTTGGTGTATACAATAGTTTAGGAGATGAGATCATTGAATAAGAGATTTGTTGTTATTGTGCTTGATGGATTCGGAATCGGTGCAATGAAAGATGCAAAAATTGTAAGAGCGGGGGATGAAGTTAGTAGTACCCTAGGAAGTATTTTATCTAGTTTTCCAGATTTATGTTTACCAAATTTAGAAAAACTTGGATTAATGAATGCTTATGGAAAAAATAGTAACATGATGAAAGAATATCCTAATGCAAACTTTGGAAAATCCGAGTTAATGCATTTTGGTGCTGATACGTTTATGGGTCATCAAGAAATTATGGGCACATTACCAAAAAGACCACTTGTGCAACCATTTCAAGGTAAGGTTGATGAAGTTAAAGAACACTTAGAAAAAAATGGTCATAAAGTAGAGGTATTAGAAACAGAAGGTTTACGTTATTTGTTGGTTGATGATTATTGTACTGTGGGCGATAACATTGATGCTGATTTAGGAATGGCATATAACTGTACTGCTCCACTTGATTTCATGAGTTTTGATAAAGAATTAGAGATTGGTAAGTTGGTTAGAGAAGTTGTAACAGTAAATAGGGTAATACCTTTTGGAGGTACTAATACAACAATTAAAGATATTTTGAATGCAGAAGAAACTCGTGATGGAAAATTCATTGGAATTCATGCAGTAAAATCAAAATCCTATCAACAAGGTTATCAATGCTTGCATTTGGGATATGGAGTAGATCCAAAAGTTCAAGTGCCAGAACTATTATCAGCTCAAGGAGTTCCAGTAACGCTAATTGGTAAAGTTGCAGATATTGTAATTAATACCAATGGGAAATCAATTTCATGTGTTCCTACTGAAGAGGTTTTGAATATTACTATTGATGAAATTAAAGCAATGCAAAATGGATTTATTTGTACTAATGTTCAAGAAACAGACTTAGCAGGTCATAGCCAAGATGCAAAAAAATATAAAGAGTTATTAGAATTAGCTGATGAAAAAATTGGTGAAATTATTAAACTGCTTCATAAAGAAGACACCTTAATTGTTATGGCAGATCATGGTAATGATCCGAATATCGGTCATAATAGACATACTCGAGAAAATGTACCTTTATTAATATATCGTGAAGGTTTAGAAAATGTTCATATTGGATTACGCAAAAGTTTATCGGATGTTGGAGCAACTGTAGCGGAAGCATTTAACTCGAAAGCACCACAAAATGGGACATCGTTTTATTCGGAACTAAATAAGTAATAATATACTGATTTATTAATAACCTAGAATGTGAAAATAA
>NZ_JAVWFO010000058.1:0-11069 GCF_036641015.1 Anaerorhabdus sp.
GTGAAGCACAGTTGTCAGGCCCTTCACACGACCCTTAAGGGTCAGTGTGGTAATAACCCTTATAGGGTTAAGTCAGAACCACGTGTTTTACACGTGGAAGCTATTTTAGTAGGGATAGTATGGCTTTAAACGTTGATAATGGCGTAAATCCGTATACAACTACACTTGCAGTGAAAATGAATAAATTAGCTAAAAAAATAATATCAATGTTATAACAGATGTTAATAAATATTCTAAAATAGATTCTATTGGATTTAATGCAGATCTTATTTTATTAACACCTGAACTTGATATACAAAAGCAAGAAGTCAAAAACAAATTTCCTAATAATGCTGTAGAAATGATTAAAAAATCTGATTATGGTCTATTAAAGTAGACAACATTTTCAAAGAATTTATTGATTAGAATTATTTTAAATGAAAGAAGAACTATCATATGATGATTAGCTCTGCTTTTTTGTGAAGAGTAAAGAAGCAAGTATGATATGTCTATCAACAATGCTTTCATTAATAACATTGCCAATAATGCTCGGAATCGCTATAAATGTATGGACATAACAAATATTAGGACAAATTATGAAGAAATCGTTGTAAAAATTTGACATTATTAAAATATATTGTATTATTGAAGTACAACAAAATCATATAGAGGTAGCGATGCAGAATAGTAACTTGAGGAGTCGACAGACAATGAATCAAGAGAAAGGCAATCATCGCCGAATAGGTTTCTTGGTAGAGAAACGCTATGGGGTTATAAGAAAGACTTATAACACTCCTTCAGAAGAAGGGCGCTATTGCACAATTTACCTTTTAAGTAAATCGTATGTGATAGAGCATACGATTTTTTGTTGCCTAGGAGGAAAAGGAAATGAAAAAATTATTATCATTATTAATTGCAGGACTAATGCTTGTAGGATGTTCAAGCACACCTGCAGAAAAGGAACCATCAGCAGATGGGGAAACAGCAAAAGAAAAATTTACGGTAGCAATGGAATGTAATTATGCGCCATTTAACTGGACTCAAACTAGTAGCAATGATTCAGCTATTCAAATTTCAGCTACTGATTATTGCGATGGTTATGATGTTGCAATGGCACGTAAAATTGCTGATTCTTTAGGACAAGAATTAGAAGTTAAATCAATTGCATGGGAAGGTTTAATTACAGCATTAAACAACGATGAAGTTGATGCAATTATTGCAGGTATGACAGCAACTCCAGAACGTGCAGAGGCAGTAGATTTTACAAACCCTTATTATGAATCGCAAATGGTTTTAGTGGTTCGTGCAAGTGATGAAGCATTAGCAAATGCAACATCTATTCAAGATTTTAGTGGATATAAAGTATTAGGGCAAATAAACACATTATATGATGAAATTATTGATCAAATTGAAGGTGTTAATCATATGACTCCTCAAGCTACATATCCACGTATGGTATTAGCTTTACAACAAGGTGAAGTTGATGCATTAACTGCTGAATTACCAGTTGCACAAGGGGTAGTAGCAGCAAATCCAGATCTTAAAATTGTTACATTTGAAGATGGAAAAGGATTTGAAGCTGACACAACAGTTTCAATTGCAATTAAAAAAGGAAATACAGAATTATTAAATCAAGTCCAATCAGCATTAGATACAATTACAGAAGAAGAAAGAGTTGGGATCATGCAAGCAGCAACTGATCGTCAACCAGCTACAGCAGAATAATGTTAGACTTTGAAGTAATTGCAAAGATAATACAAACTTCTTGGCCATCATTGTTATTAGGGGTACAAAATACTTTAATAGTAGCATTGAGTGGTACAATCATTGGGCTGATTATTGGATTAGTAATAGGTGGATTAAAGGCTATTAAGGTAGATGATAGCTCTTCTAAATTAGTAAAGACAATTAAAAAGATTTATGATGTAATCTCAACAATTTATATTGAAGTGTTCCGTGGAACACCGATGATGGTACAAGCAGTATTTATTTATTATTCATTTTTAAAAGTATTTAAGTGGGGACCATTCCTTGCGGGTATTGTTGTTATTTCTATTAATACTGGTGCATATATGTCGGAAATTATTCGTTCAGGTATTCAATCAGTTGATAAAGGACAAACGGAGGCTGCACGTTCTTTGGGTATGTCTAATATCCAAACAATGATGTTAGTTGTATTGCCACAAGCAATTAAAAACGCATTTCCAGCAATTGGAAATGAATTTATTGTAAATATTAAAGATAGTTCAGTATTATCGGTAATTGCAATTACTGAGTTAATGTATCAAGGTAATAAGATTGCTGGTAGTAACTATAAATTCCCAGAAACATTCTTTGTAGTTGCATGTATTTATTTAATACTTACAACAACTACTTCATTTATTCTTCATATTATTGAAGGCAAAATGAATCACACACGTACAAGCTTTCCACAATCAGATAGCTCATCAAAGAGTGTTCATTTAGCAAAGAGGGTGAAATAGATGTCACTAGTTGAAATTAGAAATATACATAAGAGTTTTGGTAACTTGGAAGTTTTAAAGGGAATTGACTTTAGCGTTGAAAAAAACAGTGTTGTTTGTTTAATTGGTGCTTCTGGTAGTGGTAAATCTACATTGCTTCGTTGCATTAATATGTTAGAAACTCCTGATGAGGGAGAAATAAGAATGAATGGAGAGAATGTTCTTCATACAAAAGATGTGAATAAATATCGTAGTCACGTAGGAATGGTTTTCCAACAATTCAATTTGTTTAATAACATGACTGTACTTAAAAACTGTACTGTATCACAAATGAAAGTTTTAAAGCGTTCTAAAGAAGAGGCTGAGGCTAAGGCGATGGAATACTTGCGTAAAGTAGGTATGGAGAGCTTTGCAAATGCATCTAGTACAACTTTATCCGGAGGGCAAAAACAACGCGTAGCGATTGCTAGAGCATTGTGTATGGATCCTGAGGTACTATTGTTTGATGAACCTACATCAGCATTAGATCCTGAGATGGTTGGTGAAGTATTAGAGGTAATGAAAGATTTAGCTAAAGAAGGTTTAACGATGATAGTAGTAACTCATGAAATGGAGTTTGCTAGAGATGTAGCTAATCATGTTGTGTTTATGGATAAAGGTGTTATTGCGGAAGAAGGTACACCAGAAGATATATTCACAAATCCAAAAGAAGAAAGAACAAAAGAATTTCTAAATCGTATATTAAAGAAGTAGTGCTATTTGCACTACTTCTTTTCTGTTTCTTGATACATAGATATGTTTACAAGCGGTAATGAAGTTCATAATCAATGTTAGATTTGCTACTTACGTCAAATAATGATGTTGTGTGCGGTGATATAATAGTTAAGGAATAAGGTTAGTCTTGACTAACTAAAAGTGTGGATGATACGATAAGCGCACAACAAAATAACCCTTGTGGGGGAGTAGTTTGCACAGTGATGTGTGGCATGTCAACAAACTGACTGTAAAGTCTGGCTTGTCTTAAAGAACGAGACTCATGTATGGGCGGAATAGAGGATTTTTAATAATTCGCTATTTCGTTCGTATGTGGGTCTTTTATGTTGTTGGGAATGGGAGACGAGTTATGATTGAATTTGTAGAGAAAAAAGAAAAACTGGTTAATGAGTTTAACTCAAATGTTGTCACCGGTTTAACGACTGATCAGGTAGCGCTAAACCGAAAAAAGTATGGGATTAACACATTGACTAAGCAAAAAAGGGAGTCATTACTTAAAAGGTTATGGGATGCCGCAACTGAACCAATGATTGTTATGCTTATTATGGCGGGAGTAATTGCACTAGCGGTTAATATATTCCGTAATGTTACTGGTGGGGAAGCAGATTTCCTGGAATGTGTTGGGATATTTGTAGCTATCTCTTTATCGGTTATCATTAGTGTTGTTATGGAAGGTAAGGGTGCAAAAGCGTTTGAAGCCTTATCAAAGATAAGCAATAATACAGTGGTTAAAGGATTGAGAAACGGGAGTGCAGTATTATTAAATCAAGCTGAATTAGTTGTTGGGGATATCTTAATTTTAAGTACTGGTGATAAGATTCCCGGTGATGGTAGATTAATTGAAAGTGTAGGTCTAGCAGTTGATGAATCAGCTTTAACTGGTGAAAGTATACCAGCTAATAAAGATGCAAATTTTGAGGCGTTGGATGCAAAATTGCCATTAGCAGAACGTGCTAACATGTTATATAGTGGTACCTACATTACAAGCGGACATTGTAGATTGTTGATAACAGCAGTTGGTGATTCTACAGAGTTTGGTAAAATTGCACAAGAATTGGGTGGTGAAAGAAAAACAAGTACACCATTACAAGAAAAACTTGCGAAGTTGGGTAAGACAATTACAATACTTGGCGTAATTGCAGCGACCATTGTTTTTGTATCACAAGTGATTTCATTTTCGCTTAATGGTGATTTAAATCTTGAGGAAGTAATGGAAGCATTTGTGACAAGTATTGTTTTAATTGTTGCGGCAGTACCAGAAGGTTTACCAACAATTGTTGCAGTATCACTTTCTATAAATATAATTAAATTATCTAAGCAAAACGCCTTAGTAAAAAAGATGATAGCATCAGAGACTATTGGCTGTATCAATGTTATATGTTCTGATAAAACAGGTACATTAACAGAAAATAAAATGACGGTTAAAGCGTTTTATGATGATTCGTGGCATACGGATGTGACAGAATTATCGTGTGGATATTTTGGGCATAATATATGTTTAAATAGTACAGCGGATATAGGTGCTGATGGGTTGTTTATTGGTAATCCAACAGAATGTGCGGTGCTAGAATTCTATGAGAAATCGATGATGCGTGAAAAGTGTGGAATGTCATATCGTGAGGAAAGAGCGGATCATGAATTGGTACATTCATTTCCATTTTCATCAGAGCTAAAACACATGACAACAATTTCAAAAGTGCATGGTGAAATTGTGACTTATGTAAAAGGAAGTCCTGAGTGTGTAATTGAAATGTGTAATCTTGCAAAGGATTCACGTAATGAAATTGAAGGATATATTGAACAGGCGCAAAGAAAAGCAATGCGTATTATTGCGTTTGCACATAAAAAAATAAATTCAATTCAAGAGTGTAAAGATGAATCGAAACATGATGAGTTAGAGAGTAATATGGAGTTTGATGGCTTTGTTGCGATTAGTGATCCTCTTCGAAAAGAAGTGGAAGATGCTGTTAATCAATGTCGTCATGCAGGTATAGATTTAAAAATATTAACAGGTGATAATATAGTTACAGCAACAGCTATCGCCAATGAATTACATTTATTAGATCATGGGGAGATTGCGGTTGAGGCAAAAGAAATAGCGGAGTTAAGTGATGATGAATTGTTAACCAAATTGCCTATGATAAGCGTAATAGCTCGAAGTACCCCAACAACTAAAATGCGAATTGTAAAATTACTAAAATCTACGGGTAATGTTGTTGCGGTTACAGGTGATGGTATAAATGATGCACCTGCTTTGAAAAATGCAGATGTTGGTGTTGCGATGGGAATATCGGGAACTGAAGTATCAAAGGAAGCTAGCGATATTGTATTGCTCGATGATTCGTTTGCGACAATTGTTCATGCGGTTGAATGGGGTCGCAATATCTATGAAAATTTCAAACGTTTCATTAGTTTCCAATTAACGGTTAATTTGGCTTCGGTTATTGTTGTTTTTGTTTCTATTCTATTTGGGTTGCCGGCGCCATTTACTGCGTTAGAGTTATTGTGGATAAACATTATCATGGATGGTCCTCCAGCTTTAACATTGGGTTTAGAACCTAACACGGATGACTTAATGTCGCGTCAGCCTACAAAACGTAGTGATAATATTATTTCTAAAACAATGCTAATTAGAATTGTTGTTACGGGAGTTTATATGTCACTGGTGTTCTTAGGTCAATATTTGTTCAATTTCCTAAATGTGCCTAGTGATCAAGTTTCAACCGTATTATTTACAATGTTTGTATTATTCCAATTATTCAACGCTTTTAATTGTCGTGAATTACATGATTCAAGTATTTTTAAACACTTCTTTAAAAATAAAATTATGTTAATTACTGTCGGTTGCACATTCGTGCTACAGGTATTAATCATTCAATATGCAGGAGCATTTTTTAATACGGTTCCATTAGAATTATCAATGTGGATTAAACTAATTTGTATAGCCGCATCTGTAATTGTTTTATCGGAATTGTTTAAACTTGTAGTTAGAAAGTTTAGGAAAATAAGATAAATGTAAAGTGATTGTAAATATTTACAAATAATTGAAAATATTTACATTTCACTATTGACTTTCACTTTGAATTAACATAAACTAAGTTACATCGAAGAGAAAGAGTAGTACTTTACTGGATACTTTATTAGAGAGCCCTGTTAGGTGAAAGTGGGAATGAGGAAGGTAAACGAAACGAGCTTTTGAGATTCATCGTATGTTAGTAAGATGAATGTGAACCTGCATTAAAGGTAAGGGATTTAGTTTTTTAGTGAAGCTAAATAATCAGAGTGGTACCGCGGAATTTTTCGTCTCTATTTGTAAAATAGAGGCGTTTTTTATTTATCAAGGGAGAAAGAATATGAAATTGAAAGAGAAATGGTGGGCAAAACGACGATGTAGTTCGTTGCTTACTAAAATTTAAAATAAACTAATAGAGGAGAAAGAAAATGAAAAAATTAGGAATTATGTTACTAGCTATGCTAGTACTTGTTGGGTGTAGTAGTAAACCCGCTGAAACAACACCAACTACTGAGACAACAAATACACCAACTGAAGAAACAACAACTAGTTGGAATGAATCATTAGTGCAAGATGGAATCATTTCAATTGGAGTTTCACCTGACTATCCACCATACGAAGCATTAGATACAAATAATCAAATTATAGGGTTTGATGTAGATTTTATGACTCTTATTGTAGATACACTAAATGCAGTTGAAGGTACTGAATATAAATTGGAATGGGTACAAATGGATTTCTCTACAATTATTTCATCTATTCAAATGGATCAAGTTGATTTAGGGGTTTCTGGTTTCACTTATGATGAAGAACGTGATGTATTATTTTCAACACCATATACAGATAGCGCAACAGTAGTGGTTGTTAATCCGGATAGCGATATCAAAACAATTGATGATTTAAAAGGTAAAGTATTAGCTGCGCAACTAGGTGCTACTGGTGAAACAGCGGCAAAGAATGTTGAGGGCGCAGAAGTAAATAGTATTGCAAATGTTAACATCATGATGGAATCATTAAAGAATAATGCGTATGATGCAGTAATCATTGATAAACCGGTTGCTGAAAACTATGTTAAAAATGCAGGGTTTGTAATGTTAGAAGAACCTATTCAAGATGATAAGAATTATATAATTGCTAAAAAAGGAAATACTGCACTAATGGATAAAATTAATGAAATAATTGAAGAAGTAAAACAAACTGAAGAATATCAAGAAATATTAGAAAAGTGGGAATTAAACTAAAATGACTTTAAGTAACATGCTTACATTTGAAAACATTAGATATTTGCTTAATGGTGCAATGATGTCATTAATTATTGCGTTACTAACATTTACATTTGGTACGATACTTGGGATTATTGGTGCTGCTATGAAAATATCTAAAAACAAGATCTTGCAATTAATTGCAAAGATTTATGTAGACTTTATACGTGGAACACCGATGTTATTACAAATCTTGTTTTTATATCTTGGATTTCCGCTTATTTATAAAATGATTACGGGTAGCTTTATACGTGTTAATCCATATGTTATTGGGGTAATCGCAATTAGTATAAATAGTGGTGCATATGTTACTGAACTTATCCGTGGGGGAATTCAATCTATCGATAAAGGTCAATGGGAAGCATGTCAAACTTTAGGTCTACCTTATGGTTTGACCATGAGAAAGATTATTCTTCCTCAAGCGTTTAAAAATGTCCTTCCACCACTTGTTTCAGAATTTATTATGTTAATAAAAGATTCATGTTTAATATCTTGTATAGGAGCTGTTGAACTATTACAGGGTGCACAAATATTAGGGGCTCGCTACTATAATTATGTTGTATTTCTAGTAGCAGCTTCAATTATGTATTTAATTATGACAAGCGTTGTATCGTTCTTCGCTAATAAGCTAGAAAAGAGGTTAGCGGCTAATGATTAAAGCGAATAGTTTAGTTAAAACATTTGGTAAAGTTAAAGCATTAGATGATGTATCAGTTGAAATTCAAAAAGGTGAGATTGTTTGCTTGATAGGTCCTAGTGGAAGTGGTAAAAGTACACTGCTTCGTGCTATTAAAGGTTTAGAAGAAGTAGATAGTGGAAATATATTTATTGATGGCGTAGCTTTTGATAAAAAAAATGTAGCACAACAAAATAAGATGGGGTTTGTGTTTCAACATTTTAACTTATTTCCACATTTATCAGTGCTAGAAAATCTTACATTATCACCAATTGAAGTTCTTAAAATGAGTAAAGAAGATGCGATAATTTTAGCTAAAGAATTATTAGTTAAAGTTGGATTGGAAGATAAAATAAATGCATATCCAAATCAATTGTCAGGCGGTCAAAAACAGCGGGTAGCAATCGCAAGATCATTAGCTATGAATCCAGAATTTATGTTGTTTGATGAGCCTACATCAGCATTAGATCCTGAAATGGTTTGTGAAGTATTAAAGGTAATGCAGGATTTAGCGGAACAGGGAATGAGTATGATTGTGGTTACTCATGAAATGGGGTTTGCAAAGAAGCTTGCTTCACGTATTTTATTTCTTGAAGAAGGTAAGATTGTTGAAGAAAGTAATCCAGCGGATTTCTTTGAAAATCCAAAGACAGATCGTGCTAAAGAATTTTTAGAAAAGATTACGTATTTACAGTAGGGATAAAGATAGTATCTCTACTTTTTTTTCTTATTTAATGTATAGTATAGATAGAAGAGGTGATAGCGATGCTAAAAGAAATTGTTATAATCATAGGTATGTTTTTGTTGGAAGGTGTATTAATGTTTGTGGGAATTTCGGAAGGTTTCACAGGGTTGATTCAAGTTGGTATGTTAGGGATTATCGTTATCGGAGTGTTGTTGCTGTATGTCCTTAATAAAGATAGTAATATTTATTGGGGAAAATTTAATAGTCATTTTAAAGATTAAAACCTTGGGATTATGCCCCAAGGTTTTTTAGTCTTTTATCATCCATTCTATAATTTCACCAGTATTGGCGTCAATTTTAACTGCATATTTATTTCTTAAATAGATTTCGACTTCATATACAATTTGATCATCGATATCATCTAAATCGTAT
The DNA here is from genome assembly GCF_036641015.1 of Anaerorhabdus sp. Lineage (GTDB taxonomy): Bacteria > Bacillota_I > Bacilli_A > Erysipelotrichales > Erysipelotrichaceae > Anaerorhabdus. The sequence goes on from NZ_JAVWFO010000058.1 coordinate 9,284, forward strand.
TTTGTGATGACTGCAGTTGGCTCTTTATCGTGTATAATTTTATCTATGTCACTAGGGGTAAGTGAAATTGCATAATCTATTCCGTTAAAGTTGATCGTGGTATTTGTTACTTTGTCATATTGTGTGGCTTTAGTCGTAACATCGTAAGTTGGTGAGAAGCTAGGGGTTGTGTTGTTTGAGACACAACCGGTTAATAATAAAACGGATGAAAAGACAATGAATGATAATTTCATATGTCTCATCCTTTCTAAGTTTTATTTTAAAAGAAGAAAGGATGAAAAACAATTGATGTACATTTTCTTGCGTTATTTTGATATATTGGTTTCTTGCGTTGAAAACATTTTCAAAACTAGTATACTTTAAGTAGCGTTATAGTAGTTATTTGGGAAGGTAGTGCTTATGACTTTGCATAATATGTACTTTAATTTGGATCACACAAATGAAGAAAAAATTAGATGTGAGTATGATAGACTGCTTGCTAATGGCCAATCAGAATATTCGTTGGTTTGTATACGGCTAAAAAACTTCACTGCTTTTAGTCATGCGATTGCGGATGATGAAAGTGAGAAATTTATAAAAGAGGGTTTTGACTGCTTGTGTGAGTGTTTAAGCGATGATGAATACATAGTGCGCATACATTCTTGTTATTTTAATTTGTTAATAAAATGTGAGGCTAATCTTGATGACTTGCATCGAAGAGCACATGAATTTCATTTTGCGGTTAGGGATTACTTTCAAGAAAAATATGGGAGAGTTTTATATTTAGAAATGGGTTTTTGTCCATTAATTAAACAAGAAGTGGGGTTCTATACAGCGCTTTACTATGCGGAAATTAGCAGAATGGCATCAGAATATACATTCCCTGAAACAAATTATGATATGTACTATATTTCGTACCAAGATCAAAAAGAAGAATTCCTAAAACTAGAAAATTTAGTTCCTACTGCTTTAGCTAATGGTGATTTTAAGTTGTTTTTACAACCTAAAGTAAACTTAGCAACAGGTAGGGTAGAATCTGCAGAGGCGTTAGTTCGTTGGATAGACCCGAAAAACGGAATGATTCCGCTTGCAAGTTTTTTGCCTAACTTGGAAGAAAATGGATTTATACGTGAAATGGATCTATATTTATTTGATATAGCTTGTGGTTATATGGAAAAATGGATAAATGAATATGGTAAGAAGTTTTCGATTAGCTTTAACTTATCTAAGGCATACTTTGATGGAACATTCTTCATGAAGGAGTTTTCAAATACTTTTGAAAAATATAATATTCCAACAGATTGTGTGAGGATTGAATTACTAGAAAGTATTGTTCTTAATGATATTGAACATTTGTTGCCTTTAGTTAATAGCATTTATGATTTTGGTTTTAGTTGTGCGTTGGATGACTTTGGAAGTGGATTTTCATCGTTTGATATTTTAACTAGTGTTCAATTGTCTGAGCTTAAAATAGATCGGTCTCTATTTAAGGATATTAACAATGAAAAAGAGCGTTCATTGATACATCATATCGTTGATATTGCTCATGATTTGAATATGGAAGTAGTTGCTGAGGGTGTTGAAACTGAAGCATATGCAAATTATCTAAAAGATATTGGTTGTGATTTCATTCAAGGGTATTGTTACTATAAACCAATGTCGGTAGAAGAATTTGAGAAAATCTTTGTAATTAACGATAAAAAATAACGGAATTTATTTGACAAATGATTGCTTTATAAGTATAATTACAACGTTATCAATATACCATAGACAGCAACGGCCTAGTGCTTAATCAGGTTGCCGAGGT
>NZ_JAVWFO010000059.1:0-10838 GCF_036641015.1 Anaerorhabdus sp.
AGCCCATGTGCGATGTAAGGACCCATCATGTTTGAAACTTTGAATATATACCATTGAACCTACAATAGGCAACATGTATATTTCTCCTTTCCAAATCAGTTTGTCCAAATAAAACCTCGTTTATTATATCACACTCATCAATAATTAGAATAGAGGTAGTATGAGTCGATTATTTATGCAAAATATCATACCTTTTAATTCCACTTCAAACGAACATAGAAATTAACTTGTTTCATTTCTATATATATAATTAAGACAAACAGAATTCTTTCCAATATATCTTCAGTCATATTTGGTATTTATAATAAATAATATATTAATAAAATAAAATTCAATTCTTCTTAAAATAATGTTATTAAACAAAATAAAAATAAGGTGAGTTATACCTTATTTCTTTTGATTATTTAACACCAATAAAATTGAAACGTTCTGTCTTGTTTAAACGAATAACAAGTAGCGGTACAAGTATTGCAGCTAAGATAAGTGTTACAAAGTTATACCCAAAGTTATACCCTAGTGAATAAATCCAAGCTCCTCCACTACCCGCAACTTCATTTGCTGGCCAGTAATATACTCCGGAAATCACTTGAGCTGCAAATCTTGCAAACATTGTAATAACCATACCGATATACAGGTTAGATATTTTACCAACCTTAGGAAACAAACTCGCTAAACCACAGATTGCTGCAGGAATGATGTAATCAAGTGAATATTGAATTGGATTTAAATACCATTCGTTCAACCCCATTAATGATGATACTAGCCACCATAATAGCCCAACACTCAATCCCTTTTTCCATCCCAAATGATACGACGCCATAAATACAGGTAGTAAACCTAAAGTAATACTTCCCCCACTTGGCATTTGAAGTATAGGTATAAACTTACTTACATACTCCAATACTACCGATAATGCTACATACAAAGCCATGTAGCTAAGATCTTTTACGTTAATTTTCATAAAAAAACACCTCCGATTGTTCAAAGGCGTAAGGATAAAAGCTAAGAACTCCCTACGCTAGTATTAACTAGATCAGGTGATAAGGGTTAACTCTCAGCACGATGTGCACCCCTGTTCACGGGTTTCATTATAACATTAAATATAGTATGATACAATGTAAACATAGAGGAAAATAACAATGATAGATTACCCATTATTAAACGCTCAAGTAGAATCATTACTAGAAGAATCAAATAAAATTGCTGCATTAGCAAATGTTAGTGCATGTATCAACGAAACATTGGATAACATAAATTGGATAGGATTTTATTTTCTACAAAACAACGAATTAATTTTAGGACCATTTCAAGGCAAAGTAGCTTGCACTCACATTCCACTAAATAAAGGAGTATGCGGTAAAGCTGCATCCTATAAACAAACTCAAGTAGTCAAAAACGTCCATGAATTTGATGGTCATATTGCTTGCGATAGTGCTTCTGAAAGCGAACTAGTTGTTCCCATTATTGTTAACGATACTGTTGTAGCTGTTTTAGACATAGATTCACCAACACTTTATCGTTTCAACGATAATGACGCCAAAGAATTTAAAAATATATGTACACTAATTAGCAATGCTTATCTTAAATTCAATTGGAAATAAATTAGGGATGTTATAGATTAGTCTATAACACCCCTTTTATTTTTCTCTTGGTAATCCAAATGAACTAGGATATCCTTGAATATTTAAACATTTAGCAATTTCCATTGCCCATTCTCTAAACTTCCACCCATATGCGGTTAATACATTATTATCCATACATGTATCTGGAATCACAATTCCTTCTAATTCCATTTTTTTCATTGTTGGATGGTCAATCAAATATTTCATTTGTTCTTCCCCTAATTTCATATTAGGATCTTCCAAAAACCATTTTCGATCAGTTGCGCTATAAAACTTACGATTATTCATTATTCCGCTTTTTGCTAAAACCATTGGACCAGAAGATATCGCCGCAATTAACTTACCCTCTTTTTCAGCATTTCGAATTAACTCATGAAGCTTACTATCCTTAAAATTGAGATATAAACCCTCAGCATAACTTCCAGTCATAACCAAAGAATCAAACTCATCTAATTCAATATCATCAAACGTACAATCAGGAACAATCTTCATTTTTTCTTCACATTGAATAGAATTCAATGTATTAGCTACAAATACTACCGGTTTTTCATTCAGCACTAAAACTTCTAATAATACTGAAATTTCATATAAACAAAAGCCTTCAAATACGATCACCGCAGTTTTCTTCATAACTAATACCTCAATATTCAGTTTATCTATATATCTCGTATTTACTTCTTGACTCAAAACATTTAACCATTTCATCAATTGCAACATCAGCTCTAAATAACTTAGTATCTGAATTACCTATCTTCATGGTCTTCATTGCACCTTTTTCTCTTAACTCTAATTCCACCAGTACAAATTGTTCACTATCTAAATCAATATCTAAATATTTCTTCCAAACTCGTCTTCCTTCAAGTTCAACTGAAGCTCCTTGTAACAAAATAGGACGACAATCCGAACGATATTCAGCTAAATGAAGAGCAGTACAATTATTAAACCCAACACCTAGTAGAAGTATAAAACCTTTTAATTCATATAATCTTGCAGTAGGTGATTCTTCTGATAATGAAAAATGCAACGAATGACGATTGCATAATAACTTAGCATATTTCCCCCAAGCTACATATGCAACGCTAGGATGGCTTGACATTACTGCCCCATCACGACGCCGTAAATTCTCTGCGATTACACCCATACACATAGTTTCTGATTCTTTCTTATGAAATGCTGGTGTATTTTCTCTAATTGTTTCCGCAAGTCCAAGTTCCACTGGCGGATTAACCCAAAACGTTGGTTCTGTATTATTTCCACAATGCATTGGCATTAAAATAGTACCACTATATCCAACAACATCAATAAGTGCATCAACAACTGTTTGAGCTCCTCCAACAACATAACCAAAACTCGATAAAGATCCATGAACTTCTAAAATCATTCCTGGTTTTATTCCAAGTTCAATAAAATTCTTCATCAAGTCCTTTTTTGTTAATACTGTTGTAACAATCTTTTTACTTTTCACCGTTATCCCCTTTTTCCTTACCATGTGCAATACGGCTTGCTGCACTAGCTGCTATCGCCCCTACAATATCATCTAAAAATGTATTACATTGAGGCCCCTCATGATTATTTAAAAACGCAATAATTCCAGGTTTTACACGATCAATGTATCCATAGTTTGTTAATGCAATAGAACCGTAAATATTACAAATACCATAAGCAAGAACTTCATCTACACCATACAATGAATAATCATCCATTAGTATATCCTCTAGTTCTTTACTAGGTAGTTTGCCTTGCTCTGCCATAATATCTAAATTTATACCTGTTATTATAGCATGTTGTACTTCTCTTTTAGCAACTACTTGTTTTACATCTTGTAATACATTTTCCATTCTCAAATCAGGAAAATAATCTTTTTGTAACATTATCGCGCATTCAGCAATATCTTCTAGTTTAACGCCACGATCTTGTAATAACTGAACACATACATCATACATATATTTATCCTCTTAGATTGCAAATTTCTTTGGCGATTTCCGCACCAACTCTTGCATTATTAAATACAAGTTGAATATTTGAATCTAAACTCTTTCCACCAGTAATTTCTTTAATCTTAGCTAATAAGAATGGAGTAGAATCTTTTCCATGAACTCCTTGTTCATCCATTTCTTTTAATGCTTGATTAATAGCTATATCCATTTCATCCTTATCCATTGCATATTCCTCAGGAATTGGGTTTGCTATTAAGACACCACCATCAAGCCCCATTTCACGTTTTGCAAAAATTGCTTCAGCGATTTCTTTTTCACTATCCATTTTATAATCTACCTTCAAACCTGAAGTTCTAGTATAGAAAGCAGCTAATTCTTCTGTTTTGTATCCCAAGACAGGAACTCCAAATGTTTCTAAATATTCCAATGTTAATGGCAAATCAAGAATTGCTTTTGCACCAGCACAAACTACCGTTACATTTGTATGCGCAAGTTCTTGTAAATCAGCTGAGATATCAAACGTTTCTTGAGCACCGCGATGCACTCCACCAACACCACCAGTTACAAACACTTCAATACCCGCTTTTGCAGCAAAAATCATTGTAGTCGCAACAGTTGTTGCACCCCATAGTTTTTTAGACATAATTACTGGTAAGTCTCTACGAGATACTTTAATGATTCCACCGCGTTTACCAAATTCTTCTATTTCATCAGGTGTCATACCTACAACACCTACTCCATCAATAATTCCAACAGTTGCTGGAACCACTCCTTTTTCACGTAATATAGCTTCTACTTCTAAAGCTGTTTTCACATTTTGTGGATAAGGCATTCCATGAGATATAATTGTTGATTCTAATGCAACAACTGGTTGATTGTTATCTAACGCTTTTTGAACTTCTGGATTTATTCTAATCATCATAATAAATTATTCCTTCCAATTTCCAATGTTTCAATTGTTTCTTCTATAAGTTTAACACATAACGATGGATTTACCGTATGTACACTTGTAATTGTACATACTGCAGCAGCAATCGCAAACTCAACTGCTTCATCAACAGACTTCTTTTCCATTCTCGCAAAAATGTACGATGCAAGAAAGGCATCTCCACCACCGGTTGCATTAGCTATATCCACCATTTTATGTTTAACCCAAATTTTATGGTCTTTAGTCCCCGCAAGAACCCCTTGTTCACCTAAACTAATGATAGGTTCCTCAACACCTTGAGCCAAATAAAAATCTAATGTATCAATAGCTGATTGCTTATCCGTAATATCAATATTAGTAAATATTTTAGATTCATATTTATTAGGTTTAAAGATAGCAAAACGATTCAAAATTCCTTCTATTTTATTTGCTTTAGCAATCGAAATAGGATCAATCGCAATCTTAGCACATGTATTCCTTGTTATATAATCTATTAATTCCTTTTTTAAATTAGTATCAATAACTAACAAATCATCTTTTTCTATTTTAGCTAGAATCGGTTCTAACATTTCTTCATCCATATGATTTAAGATATCCATATCACTCATCGCTAAATGCATATCATGCGACTCATCTAATATGGCCAAGTATATAGATGACCTAGCATCATGAACCACTTTAGACATACTACAATTCATGCCTACATCTTCACAATGTTTTTTTAATTGAATACCATATAAATCATCTGCAAAAATTGATATAAAGTAAACTTCTTTGCCCAATCTCGCTAAATTCTCTGCAATATTTCTTCCTACCCCACCAAATGAAGTAGTTATTACACCTGGGTTTGAATCATACATAAGTAAAGGTTTGAAACTTGCCCCGCAAATATCAACATTTGCTCCCCCAATTACAAAAACTTTGTTCATTGTTCACCTCGAAGACTTTCTTCTTGTATCTTTACCTTTTTAGATGCAACTATCTTATTTGCAAATGCCAGTGCAGACATCTTTAATGCAATATCATCTTCTTTAATTGGTCCAATATTTTGATTGTATTTTAGTTTAGGATTAATCAACGACATCGTTAATTTCAACGCATTCTCTTGTTCATCACAGAAAAAATTATAAGCACGATGAGTCCCCGTAAGATTAGCTTGGAATAAAATCCCTTCTTTTACCTCTTTGATTGTCATAACTTGCTTAAGTATTGTAATTGCTATTAAGTATCCAAAATGCACACGATTATACTGTTTCTTTTTATTTGGTGCTGGAATCATTTTCCACTTAACATAATTGTTAATCATTGAAGGAGTCAATATTTTTTCATCATCCTCAATAAGTGCCCCCACATACTTTTCTATAAGAGTAATTACTTGATCCTTATATAAATCCATGTCAGGAAGTTCTTCCCATCGAGGTAGATGTACATTATTTACTTGTTCACTCCATTGCTCTAGTTCTTTATTCATTATAAAATCCTCACTAATTAATTTTATTTTATCATACTTCTTTAACATTATTCCTAATTTTTAGATATAATAATTAAAGAAAGTGGGTTTGAAGAATGAAACGACAAGTATTATTATTAGGTGGTTGCTGTATAGACGAGATATTAGAGTGTGATCATTTACCTTCCTCTGGAGATGACATTTTAATTAAATCCAAAAAAGTCATGCTTGGAGGTTCATGTTTAAATGTCGCAACTGTATTAAAAAGACTAGGCAAAGAACCAGTTTTATACTCTGCACTTGACCCTAATGTATACGCTCAATATATACAAGACTTAAAAGATGAAGGATTCGATTGCTCTTGTTTGTATGAAGAACAGGGTCAAACCGGAACATGCACTATATTAATCGACAAAACAAAAGAACGAACATTCTTAACTTACAACGGAATAGAAGGTAACTTCGATGAGAATCGTATCCCCCAGGAAATAATAAATGAAATAGATTGGATTTATCTATCTGGAATATTTTTAACATATAAAGATGAATCCCAAAAAATAGTCCCATTTCTATTAAGAATGGTTCATCAAGGAAAACATATTATTTTTGATTTAGGGTCACTGATCAATCAAATTGAAATTACATTATTAAAGGAATGCGTAGAATTATCATCCATAATAAAAGGAAATGAATATGAGATTAATTGTTTAGTTAAACGATTAAGCATTCCCCATATTACAAATATAATCAAAGATAATCTTCGTGTCATAATTAAGACATGTGGAAGCGAAGGTTCTATTACTTATGTAGAAAACAATATACTATCTATTCCAAGCGTCGAAGTTGAACCTATCGATACCACCGGATCTGGTGATAGTTTTGTAGGAGCGTTCATATCAAGTTTATTGGACAATCTAACAACTCAAGAATGTTTGGAGATTGCATCAAAATTTGGCGCTTTAGCAACTAGACATCCTGGCGGAAGAATTAAACTAAACGAAAAGAAAGATAAGGCGTAAATTTTAGCCTTATCTTTTATAATAGTGGATCAATAATTGTTTTATTTATTTCTTTTATTGTTTTACAACTATTATTAAACTTAGTTTGATCAACTTCATTTAACTCTAGTTTCATAATTTCTCTTATACCATTACGATTAATAATTGCTGGCACTCCAATATATAAACCCTCTTGTCCATATTCTCCCGCTTGATATGCCGATACAGTAAGAATACTATTTTCATCATTTAATACTGCTTGTACTAAGCGATTTAATGTTAATCCTATTCCATAATATGTAGAATGTTTACGTTTTACTATTTCATAACCCGCTTGTTGTACTTGTACATAGATATTATGCAAATCTTCTAGATTTCTTTTCTCCTCATCAAGTAAATTTAATAATGGTTTACACCCGATATAAGCATTATTCCAAGGTACAAAGCTTGTGTCACCATGTTCACCCATAATATAAGCATGAATGTTACTTGTTGAGATATTCAAATATTCACTCATCATAAAACGTAAACGAGCTGTATCCAATAAAGTACCAGTACCTATTACTCTATTTGTTGGTAAACCACTAACTTTATGCGCAACATATGCCATTCCATCTACTGGATTACTTGCGACAATAATGATTCCATCAAAACCACTTTTCATAATATTCTCAGTAACATCTTTAATAATAACAGTATCCCTTGCTGTTAAATCTAAACGCGTTTCATCTGATCTTTGTGTAACACCTGCGGTTATCACAACAATTTGAGCATCTTTACAATCACTATAATCACCAGCAAGAATCGTTATGTTTGAACGTGCATATGGTAAACCATGTTGTAAATCCATCGCTTCCCCAATTGCCTTTTCTTTATTTACATCAATAAGTACTAATTCATCAATTCCACCTGTTGTCAAAAAACTATACGCCATACTCATACCAACAGACCCTGTACCAACAAGCACTATTTTTCTTTTTTCATTCATCATTAATATCCCCCCTTAAAACTAGTTAGTATGATATCATATTTCACAAGTGGTTACTAGTTACCAAAAGAAAACTTATTGAATTTCTTTCAATAAGCTTAATATTTCCTTAATAGAACCTTCAACTACCTCTAAAGTACGATCAGGTGATTGCAAAATCATGTAACCTTTCATTAAAGTCTCTTTAAATATCACTTGTTTTTTTTCACTTAAACTATGAAGTTTAATATTATTAGTCGACATTAATACCTGTTTTAAAACCTCACTCTTTTGAAACAATTCATGCTCTTGTTTAACTTCTTTAAATAGCTCCATTAATTTCCAATCCTTGTTGTGATCGGTTTGCATGATTTTTATACCACCAAACGGAATATCTAATTCTTTTAGTTTATTCAAAAAAGCCATCATTGCAACTGTATCAAATCCTTGCATAATCATGAACATTTCCTCATAAATACTATTTTCATGATAATCGTTGTCTATTTTAAAAGATTCTTCTAAAGTCATACTTAAATCATCATCATTTATCGATGAAACTTCAACTTTAGTAATTGGTGTAATTCTTTGGTATGATTCAACCATTTCCTTTGGACAACCATAAAGCCTAATCTTTTTCATTTTATCCACCTTACCTTACACAATTATATTATCATGTTTCATAAATTATTTTGATAAATATACTCTAATTTATCTTGATCTTATTCAATAACTCTTCCAATTCTTTCCTTCTTAATCCATCCAATTCTTTTAAAAATTCTATGAAGTAAAAAACCCAAGAATATTCATCACTAAAATCACTAAATAAATTATCATCTATCTTAACCACTTCATTAAATTTACCTACACTTGGATTCAATTGTTTAATGAACAGCGAAAGTTCTAAACTACTACAACTATTAAAATATTCAATAAACTCTTCCTCATCAAATATATCATGATCAAACAAATCTAAAAGATCAAATAAATTCACTTCTTTTTCATGAATATAGTTCACTTTTTCTTCTGTATTATTCAATAGTTGTAAATTGCATAAGTTTCGCAAGAACAATTGATTCTCAGATGTTTCTAAAAGCGTAATATTAAACTGTTCCTTTGTCTTTTGTTCATATACTAGAAAATCAAAATTATGATCATAAAAATTATTAAATCCCATTATCGTTTGTTCCTTAAATAAGTTTAGGTATTGCGCTATTTCTTTAGGTAATATATTTGATAAATTATTATAATTCTTCGCGATAATTTCAAGAACTTGTTTTCTATCCATCTTACTAAAGTATTCATAGTCATTTTCACTTAGCAATATACCATTTCTATTAATAACACTATTCGCTATAAACTGATTAGTACATAAATCACAAAAATTAATATTTAAAAATTTATTCTCAACATCATGCTGGATCTCAAATTCTTTAATTAGTTGGCAAAAATCTTCTTTAAATATTCTACAAAAATCATTTTCAATTTTAAATCTTTTCAAATAATAAAGATATAAATCAGATCCAGTTGAATCGTACATATTATGATCCATCGACATTCCATCAAACAATGGATAATCTAAATCTTCTTTTGCTATAGTATGATTGAATATACTACGGTATTCATTTAATGATTTAAAGTAATTAGGGTATTGTTCATCTAATATACTATTGTATCGATCATTACTTACATTCAATCTATTCAAAACTAATTGATGATAAATTTCTTTTAGTTCTTCAATATCTTTACTAACAATATCCACTCCTCTTTCATAAATAGCTACTAATTTTGTATCTATCAAATCTTTTTCACTATTTATCCCATGATTTACATAATAACTAATAGTATCCATAACCATTTTATAATTTTCAAATGAAATTGATGAACTTTTTTTATGATTAAACAAATTAACCAAATCCTTTGATAATTCTTTTACATTAACCATTAATTCTTTATATCTTTGTTTAGTTATTACTTGTGTTTCCTTACAATGATTAATTAATTCAAGTACATTGACATTATTAAAATGATTCGTTGAAATCGTTCGCATTATTGTTATACCCTTCTTTCTTTAATCCTATGATAATAGTTTTAATTAATTCTTTATCTTGAATCCCATATAAAGAAGTGTAAGTTTTGAAACAGGTGGTAATACATGTTTCATCATCTAAATGCCAATCAAACATACTTCTAATTTTATAGTAAATTAATATAGCATTTTCTAATGTAATCATTTTATTATCAAAACTAAGATATGGAGATAGTGTGTAAGGTAATATAATTTTATATAATTTTGATTCATCCAATTCTATCCATTTTAAATTCTTGCAAATTTCTTTTTGCACATGCACTAATTTTGCGATTTCCTCCTCACTCAACTCAAACCCTTTTGTAAGCAAATACTCATTAAGATTAATCAATTCATTTTGATGCATCGTGCTTTCTTGTAGTTTCAATAGGAGCCTCCTCATTGGTGTCCATTAGTTATATCACTACCCCCTAACCGTTACAACTCTTGAAAAAAAGCTGATTTTGTGGTAATATAAGTATGTAAAAAGAAGAGAACTAATCATTAATTTGATAAATTCTCTTCTTTTATTTCTTGTTTTGCTTGTTTTAATAATTCCTTTGAGTTAGCATATGTCAATTTATCTAAAGCTTCCTCAAATGGTAATACATATATTTGTGCAATCTCATTTTGATGTTTTACTATTTCTTGCTGATTATAATATGCAAGATAATAACTTACATGTTTCATTACATTATCATCCTTTTCATATTGAACCTTTTTATAGAATCCAGGAACTATCGACGCATTAACTGAAGTCTCTTCCTTAATCTCTCTTAATGTTGTTTCCAATTCGGATTCATTATTTTCAATATGTCCTTTAGGAAACCCAATATGTCCATCACTTTCCTGTACTAATACAAAATAAGGA
>NZ_JAVWFO010000060.1:0-6403 GCF_036641015.1 Anaerorhabdus sp.
ACATGGGAAAACATTATGCGTTGTAATGTTCCTATAGGTGATGTTAAAGGAAAATTATGTATTTGTGGAATTGACTATGCAGAAATTCGAGACTTTGCATCTGTTATATTTGAAATACCAAACGAACAGTATTTCGATATAGATCATCATTCTTGGTTTAATCTAAACTCTGATACCGCTAATTCGATCAAATATGATATTGATTCAGCGGTTGAACGTGGAGAAATAACGACAGTAACAACACCAACAATTGATCCTGATGTGATAGTCGACTATATCATTGATAAAACAAGATTGTATGAAATTTATTATATTGTCATGGATACATTTAGATATAGTTTGTTTAAAAATAGCTTTGAAAAATACGGAATTTATCCACGAAGCAGAGAAAATCAAAATGGCAGACTGATACTAGTTCGAAGTGGAACATTTACACACTCTAAAGTTGCACCTCAAATCGATGTAAAATTCGAGAATGGATTATATCGATGGGGAAATGATAGAACGATGAATTGGTTTGTGAATAATACAGGTGTTAAGACACATCCTAATGGAAACAAAGAATATTTTAAAATCAATTCAGAAACAAGGAAAAACGATGGCTTTATGGGACTTGTACATTGTGAATCGATGATTAATGAATTACCTAATTTAATTGTTGATGAAGATGATGAATCTCTTTTATAAAGTAGAAAGGAGAATGGATGTTTAATCTTAACTTTAAGTTTTTAAAAAGAAGTGGAATTGAAACAGGTGATAGTTATATAGTTTCAGATCAGTATATCGAGACGAAGGCACTACAATTTGCGATTAATGCAGGCATTGACATTATTGCTTCGCTCCTATCTAAATGCGAATTTAAAATATACAAAAATAATTCTTTGAATAAATCTGATACATGGTATTTGTTTAATGTTGAACCAAACAAAAACGAAAATGCTTCATCTTTTTGGAGAAAAGTATTTCATAAGGCACTAATTGAAGATGGTGCACTAGTATTTCAATTAAATAATGAATTTTATTTAGCAGATTCTTATACAATGAATGAACCAAATAGTATATTTAGTCAAAAGACATATTCAAACATTTATACAAATGGTAATCAAGTATATAAAACATTCTTAGAAGAGGATGTTTTTTTGTTTGATTTAAAGAATGAAAATATTAATAAACTGATGAATGATTTATATAGTCATTATGGTAAACTGCTATCTTCATCAATAAATCACATAAAGGGGCGTAAGTCGAGAAAGTGGATATTTAAGAAAGATAATGCTGCTACGGGAATAGGCGGTATTAAAGTTGATGTTAAATCTGATGATGAAGATCAAGTTTCTAAGACAAATGATTCAGTTAAAAAGTTTGTAGAATCAGATGGTACAGCAATTCTTCAACTTGGAAATGGCAAAACGTTAGAAGACAAATCAAGTTTAGCAACTTCTGATACAAGAGATGCAAGAAATTTACTCAACGATGTGTTTGATATTGTCTGCATCGGGTTGCATCTACCTAAAAAAATATTCTATGCAGAATCATTAAATGATGATGAATTTGTAGCGTTAATGACTTTTATTGATCCGATGATTCAAGTTATTGAAGACGAATGTAACCGTAAATACTATGGTAAGAAAGTATTGAATGGAAATAAAATCAAAATTTATCGAAACAAAGTTAAATATATTGATATTTTTAGTTGTGCACAAAAATTAGAAAGCTTATTCAGAATTGGATTCAGTTTAAATGAACTAATGAGTTATTTGAACGAAGAGCAAATAGATGAAGAGTGGGCAAACGAAAGATTCGTAACAAAGAATTATATGAGATATGCAGATATGATGAAAGGGGGTGAATAGAGTGAAAAAGTTTTACGATTTTAAACAAGATGAAAATGGTGCGGAATTAACAATTTTCGGTGATATCACAAGTTTGAGATGGATTGAAAGTGATGTATCATCTTATGATTTTAAAAAGGAATTGGATGAAATCACTACAGATAACTTACTTGTAAGGATTAATTCTTATGGTGGTGAAGTTGCTGAAGGATTAGCAATCTACAATCTTTTAAAAGATTTCAAAGGAACTGTAACAACACAAGTTGAAGGATTTGCGTGTTCGATTGCTTCAGTTATATTCATGGCTGGAAAAGAACGAGTGATGAATAAATCGTCATTGTTAATGGTTCACAATGCATGGTCAGGTTGTAATGGCAATGCAAAAGATTTTGAAAAAATGGCGGATGATTTAAGAAAAATAAACGAGCCAATAGTACAAGCTTATATTACGAATTCGACACTCACAAAAGATGAAGTTCAAGATTTACTTGATGGTGAAACTTGGATTATTCCAGATGAAGCAATTCTTTATGGATTTGCAACTAAAGTTGTAGACAGTAATGTTGTAATGAATAGTATGGAAGCATTTCAATTTAATGGTTTAGTTAAAAAATTGAAAATGCTTGAAAAACAAATTGAACATAAAAATGATGAACCTGCAAATGATGCTGGTTCTTTTTTAAATGAATTTTTCAGATTATAGGAGGATAAAAATATGATGAAAGATATCGAAAAAATGAATTCACAAGAATTAAAGGCAAGTTTTCCAAAGTTACTTGCGGACACACCTGCAGAACAACGTGCAGAAGTTATTGCTAATTTTACTGCACAATTAGCTGAAACAATCGCTTCCGAACAAAGTCAATCATTCCTTGATAAAGCTTTATTATCGATCAATGATGATCGTGCAAAACAAGAATTAGGATTACGCAACTTAACAAATGAAGAAAGAGTATTCTTCAAAGGTTTAATGGAAACGATTAAAAACCCTAAAAATGCACTGACAACAAAACAAACTGATGTTTTTCCAATCACAACAATTAATAGAATTACCGAAGATTTAAAAACTGCGAGTGAATTTTTAAGTGCAATCAATATTCACCCAGCTGGTGTATTAAAAATTCTTGTTGGTGACTATTCTGGAAATGGCGGATGGGGCAAAATTGAAGCAGCAATTTCAAATGAGATTAGTGCAGAGATTAAAGGTATTGATACAACAGTTAAACGTGGTTCAGCATTTCTTGCACTAGCAAAAGCGTTAGTTGAATTGGGCGAAAGTTATGTTGAAGCATTCATCCGCTCGGTTTTAACTGAAGTTTTATTGTATGTACTTGAATCTGGATGTTCAACTGGTGATGGTAAAGAGTCACCAATTGGAATGGATCGTGATTTATCTAAGAAAACTAATGATGCTTATGAAGAGAAAACTAAAATCAAGGTAACTGACTTCCTTCCAATCACATATGGTAAGTTAATTGCAATGTTAACTAAGAATGGTAAGCGCAGAGTGAGTGAAGTTATTTTGTTAACTAATCCAATGGATTATCTTGAAAGAGTAATGCCTGCGATGACAATGCGTACACCAACTGGTGATTATGTATCAACATTACCATTCCCAACAAAACCAATTCAACTTGCTGGATTACCTCGTGGCAAAGCAATTCTAGGAATTGGTAAAAATTATGATTTAGGAATCAGTTCAATCAAGATGGAAGTCTTTGGTGAAGCTAGAGCGCTTGAGGATGAGTATTTATATATTGCTAAAGCATATGGCGATGGTACACCTAAAGACAATGAATCATTTATTGTTCTTGATATTTCCGAACTTGATGCTCATGTCAACAGAGTATTAATCGTAAATGATGAAGATAAACCTGTTCTTACAAAGACAGTAGGTGAGGCTGTCGCAGCATTTATGGCACAAAATGAAACGCCTGTGTATGATGATCCAAAATTTGCGGAAGCAGTGGAAGTTGCGGTCGAAAGTGCTTTAGCAAAGCAAGCGTCAGTAAATCAAACAATTAATACAATTAACGTTCCAAACGATACACCTGCATCGACATCACAAAAAAATAAGTAAGTTGAGTTAAAAGTAGAGTTATCAAACTCTACTTTTCTCATTTTAAGGAGAATGATATGGATGAAATAATTATTGATGAAGAATTATGCAAAGATGTTATGCAATACTTACGTATCGATGATGATATATATGAAAATGAAGTAACCAACTTTATAAAATCTTCAATAACATACTTTAAAACAAAGACATCAGATAAATTTGATTATACCAAACCTTACGAAAAGTCGATTTTAATGGATAGAGTTCGATATCAATTTTCTAGAGCAACAAATGAATTTGAAAGTGATTTTTTAAGTGAGTTAATCACACTCGAGGAACTGTATGAATAAGAAAATATATCCGATTAGAAATGATGGAAAACTTAAAATAAACAAAATGGATAACATATCTGATCCAGGGAATATGCCTAATTTGAAATCGAAAACAATTGCTGAAAGATTTTATAAAGAATTTAAGGTTGGATCTTCGAGATATTCAAACGCCATGCAAATTGGAAGAAAAATAACCAAGGTCGTTAACATCGAGTACACAAAATGGGTTACCGAAAATCATCAAATTGCGTTACAAGATGGCAGTTTATTCAATATAGTTCAAATACAGTTAGATATTGACGAATATGGAAACAAATCAACAGTATTATCGCTTGAGGAAATAACAAATGAACAAACTTAATGCCCTAAAAGATGCTTTATTGAGAGTTACAGATAATGTGTTTCATTTTGAAAAAAACGGAAGCGAAATGAACCAGTATATTGTCTGGTCAGAAGAATATAAAGAAAGATCATTTGCTGATAACAGAATTATTCGTGAAATCGAATGCGGAACAATTGATTTCTTTACCCGAATTGAATTCGACAACATGGTTAACAGTATAGAAAAAGAACTAAGCTATTCAGCGATATATTTTAAATTGGTATCTATTCAACGAGAATTAGAAACTGGTTATATTCATTATGAATGGGAGTTTCAAATTGGCTAAACTAACAATTACTGGTATTGATGATTTTGAGATGAAACTATCAAAGTTAGGAAATGAAAGTGAGCGAATAGCACGAAAAGCAGTATATGAAGCTGCCGGTGTCATTGCAGATGAACTAAAAAAAGAAACTAATAATCTAGATGATAGAGATTATTTTTTCTATGGGAACGAAAAAAAAGAATCATTTGCAATTACAGATGCACAAAAACAAGATTTATTAAATGGGCTTGGGATTGCAAAATTTGATGATGAGTATGGTGTGATAAATACAAAAATAAGTTTTGGCGGGTATGGTTCAATTAAAACTAAAAAATATCCTAAAGGAGTACCAAATTTAATGCTTGCAGCAAGCATTAATAGTGGAACTTCTTTTAGAAGAAAGAATCCATTTATCCGAAGAGCTATATCAAGGTGCAGAGTTAGAGCTCAAAATCGTATGGTTGAAGTTTATGAAAATGAAGTAAACAAAATAGTTAAATAGGAGGTTTTTTATGGCTATTGTAGGAATTAAACATTTACAAGTTGCAAGATATGAAGCGAAGAAGTATACATTAGCGATGATGTTGGCTGATTTAATTGACGTTGATATAAATATCGAGTCGAATGAGTCAAAATTGTACGCTAATGACAAAATCAAAGAGGCATCAACAAGCTTTAAAGGCGGTCAAATTAAAATGACAGTCGATGATTTAGTAGATAAAGGATCACAATTTATTCTAGGTCAAAAAACAAAAGAAGTTACAGTAGGTGATAAAAAACTTAATGTACTAGTATCTAATCGAAATGATAAAGCCCCGTATGTTGGTATTGGATTTTATTCAGAAGTATCAAGAGATAATGTCACCGCTTACCGAGCAATTGTCTTATTAAAAAACATGTTCTCGATACCTAAAGAAAAAGCCAAAACAAGAGAAGACAAAACGGAATATCAAACAAAAGAAGTCAATGCAACTATTTTTGCTAACGATGATGGTGAGTGGAAATTAGAAGTTACAGTTGACACGGAAGAAGAAGCCGTAGCATTTGTTGAATCTATACTGGGTACACCTGGAGAAACAGTACCAGCGAATGAGGGAATTTAATATGGAAATATTAAAACAAAAAGGGCGTGAATTCATACTTGATGGTAAACAATATTTCTTAAAATTCAACTTAGAAACTCTGAATAAAATGAATGAGTTATCAAATAATGATATTGATAATTTTGTCATTAATTCGAGTAATGTTTCGACAATATTATCATGGATGATCAATGAGTATATTGATGATTACAATAAGAATAATGACGATAAATTAGAACCTGTAACTCCAGAATATCTGAATAAAGAAATTCCGAACAATTATATAGGTGATGTAATCAGATTTATCGTTTGTTGTATGAAAGGTGATTACGAAGAAAAAAACTTTTAATGCCAGCTCGATTTGATATTATCGGCTGGCTTTTTATTGGTATATTCATACTTAAATTAAAAGAAGATACAGTGATGAAAATGAGTCAAGATGAAATTTGTA
>NZ_JAVWFO010000060.1:6503-9225 GCF_036641015.1 Anaerorhabdus sp.
TCTACTAATAAAATGGCTTCGATGAAAGATACATCTTCAATTCTGAATAATCAAATTGATTTACAAAAACAAAAAATAGCTTTATTAAAAAACGAACTTACAGGAGTAGAAGCCAAGTATGGCACAAGCTCTGATAAAACAAGTAAGTATAAAACGGAAATTACTAAAGCTGAAATAGAATTAGTTAAAATGTCGAGATCATTGAAAGAAAATGAAGATAATTTACAACGAAATTCTGTTGTTATGGACTCAAGTAGAGATAAAATAAAGTCTTTTGGAGAAAGCCTAAAAACTGCTGGACAAAATACTCGAGGTGTATCTATTGCGGCAACTGGAGCTTTGACAGGTATGTTTTTTGCAGCCTCAAACACAGAAGAAAGCTTGAACAAAGTTAATGTTGTATTTAAAGACGCAAGTAAGTCAGTTGAAGACTTTTCGAGCAAGGCGTTAGAAATGTATGGAATTGCAAATTCAACTGCATTGGATATGACAAGTACGTATGGTGACATGGGAACATCTTTAGGCATAGCTGAAGAACAAATTGCCGAGATGGGTATTCAGTTAGTTGGTCGTGCTGGGGATATGAGTTCATTTAAGAATATTTCACTTGAGGTAGCTAATACAGGTTTAATGGGTATATTTACTGGGGAAACGGAATCACTTAAAAAATTAGGTGTTGTTATGACTCAAACAAATCTTGAAAATTACGCATTAGCTAAAGGTTATGAAACTAAGTATAAAGAAATGACAGAAGCTGAAAAAGTAATGGTTCGATATAACTATGTCATGGAAGCAACTAAAAACAGTGAAGGTGATTACGCAAATACAAGTCAAGGAGCAGCAAACAGTGTTCGATCTTTGAAAGAAACAACAATCGAATTGGCCGCGTCACTTGGCGAACAATTGCTTCCAATTGCAGTACCAGTCATTCAAGGGTTAAGAGATATGCTTCAAAGTTTTAATGAATTAGATCCATCTGTAAAACAATTTATTGTAGGTGGTATTGGTGTAGCTGCAGTGCTAAGCCCAATCCTTTCGTTAGTTGGCCAAGCAGTAATTGGTGTAGCTGCACTTACAGTTGCAATACCAGCTCTTGGTACCGCTACAACTGCAACTGTTGGAGCAATTAATACATCAATATTAGGAACTCCTGTTGGTGTCATTCTTGGAGCAATTGCAGCTGGCATCGGGTTAACATCACTACTCAGTAGTTGGGTAAATGGCGAGGAAACAAAACAAACTGAAATTTATAAAGGTAATGTGATTGCTGGTAAGAAACAGATATCTGAATTAGAATCACAGTTTTATGACAGTGTTACACAAATCGGCATTGGTTCAGATGCAAAATACTATGTGAACTCAAATTCAATGATGAAAAACCCTAATGAGTATAAAGAGCTTGCATGGAATAAAAAATATGGCGATACAGTAACTGATCTAGATAATTCAACTAATAATTATAACTATAATATCAATGTTGATAACGTTGATGAATTGACAAATTTAACTGACTATTTAAGTAGTCAGCAAATGAAAACAAGAATGGCAGGTGGTAATTAATGGGTACATTTACACCTTATGTTACGAAAACTTATCAATTGGAATTAATTGATGATAAAAAAGGTATAGTCGTAACTATAAACCCAGGTGAATTATATGCACAAGATGGATATACAGGATGTGCGTTTCAATACGGTTATCCAAGTGCTTATAAACACGCTATTATTGAAAAAACTCAAATTAAAGCATCGGTAAATTATGTTAATGCAGCAAGATTCAGTTTCTTTTATGGTACAACCACAACTAAAGATTTAGAACTTGGTAGTATTGCTTATTCGAGTAGTTATATAGCTAGTAATGGATATTTCGTTGATACATATTCTCCTAAATTTAATTTATTAGTACTAACACCAAATAACACTCCATTTTTAACAGTAAACCCACCTGAAATAGTAACTACATACTCAACAATAGCTGTGCCTGTGGTTAGTAGTGATTTAAAGAACACTTATGTGGATATTGAAAAGGACTTAAACATAAACTATACAGTTGCGATTAATAATAGTATATTAGAACAATTTACTATTGTTTCAGGTAAATTGTTTTATGGTGAATCGATCGATGGTGTTGTAGGTGTTTGGAATACGATTGATTTTATGGGTAAGAAGGCAACTATACCAGCTAATACATTGGTTAGACAAAAGAAGTACAAAGCCTATACTGAAATCACTGTTGATGATGGTCAAAAAGTAAACACTTCTCAAATTGAACTGGATACAGTAGATACTATTCCGGTGCTATCCCCAGTATCCCCAGTAAATGAAATTACATATGGTGATGTACTGTTTAGTTGGAATTATATTAATCAAACAGGAACACTACAGTACGCTTTTGATTTACAAACATCAAAAAATGGTACTGATTGGGTTGATTTATTTACACATGAATTATCTAGCATAACCAAAGCTTCAGGAACATTTGAAGCTGGTGATTTATTTTGGAGAGTTAGAGGATATAACAGAGGTGATGTCGCAAGCGAATGGTCCGTAGTTGCTAAATTTATTAATGTAGCAAGACCAACAAAACCTATTATATCTGAAATACAATCATCAGGTAGACCGTTAATAAAATGGACAACTGAAAACCAAATAGCATTTGAATTGATGGTGTACGACGATGCACAAAAAAAGATATTCGACACTGGCCAAGTATACACTACTGA
>NZ_JAVWFO010000060.1:9325-10481 GCF_036641015.1 Anaerorhabdus sp.
GTTGCTATTTTAAGAAATGGTATCGAAATAGGAGAATTGAATTGTATTGATGTTGAAGTTAGATATGATTCAAAAGCTAAAGTAAAACGTGGATGTCAAATTACTTGTAATTCAAAAGAAAATATGAAGTCGTATTCTGAAAAAGTATACGACTTTTTGTTTTCTGGTGATGATACATTTCCAGGCGATGATACCTATACAGTTAAAAATGAATATGAAGATAAACCGTTCGTATTTAATAAAATTAGTGATCGTTTACAGGTATTTCTCATTAAAGATGGAATTGAAGAATCGCTAGGAATTTTCATGATAATTTCATCACCAAAAAAAGATACAGGATTACTAGAAACATATAATTTTGAATGCTATGACGAATCGATGAAGCTTGATCAAAATCAAATTGAAGACAGATTATTCATCTCCGCAGGAACTCAATATTTAAGTGCTATTAAACGTTTATTAGTAAATAAAGGTTTTACATTAATCATAAGTGATGACTCGTCATCGTTGTTATTAAGTGACAGGGAGTGGGAGGCTGGTTCGGATATACTCGATATTATTAATGAACTATTAGTTGAGATTAATTTCAGTGAATTTCATATCAATTCAAATGGTTATGCTATGTTGTTGAAAAAACAAGCTAAGTACACATCAGATTTTATTTATAAACTCGGTGAAAATTCAGTAATTGAACCAGGAACAAATGAAGAATTTGATATTTATAGTATTCCAAACATATTTGTAGGTGTTGTATCTAACCCAGATGTTCCACTTATGAGGTACAAGGTTGTTAATGATAGATTAGATTCAAGTATTTCTACAGTTAATCGAGGTTATGAACTAACGAAATACTACAAACTAAATAATATTGCAAGTCAAATTGAATTAGAAGAATATATCAAAAATGTATTCAACGATTCATTACAAAAAACCGAAAAAATAAGTTTTAATTCTGAACAACAAGCGGGACACGAATATGAATGTACAGTTCAAATTGATACTAATTCAATAAAAGGATTATTTGTCGAAACCGAATGGACCATAAATCTTGGTGTTAAAGGTAATATGACTCATGTTGCAGAAAGAAAGGTATTTGTATGATATTAGGAGAAATTATAAATGTTGATCAGCAAAATGGAATATCAATTTTAATCGA
>NZ_JAVWFO010000061.1:0-9553 GCF_036641015.1 Anaerorhabdus sp.
CTTCTTTTGTTTGTTACCACTATTGTAAGTAAAACCAGTCGTTGCTACAAGCAACTCCAATTAACAATTACATTTTGATAAAATTGCATCATTAATTCATATTCAAATTCAATTTGATAATCTACGATTAATAATGTATTCTATCTAAACATACTTGCATACTGTTCAACTAAGAAAGAAAAATAAACTCAACTAAAATTTCTTATGTAAATAATCATTTCTAATGTTTTTTAAATTAGTATAAATTTTATCATTGACATTTATTTTGTCTTTGTGCTAATATCAACTTGTAAATAGGATTGTTACTCCTCGGAGGCTTGACCTGACACTTATGTGGGTAGTCTGCGAGGATTTTTATATGGAAGGATCAATATGCTAAATCTATTTAAGAAAAAAAAGTTAAGTGAATTATATGCACCAGTAACAGGTAAATTGGTAAGTCTTGATTGCGTTCCTGATCCAGTGTTCTCATCGAGAATGATGGGAGAAGGTGTTGCTTTTGAATATGATAGCGACACAATATGTGCACCATGTGATGGTAAAATTGTACTTATCGCAAATACAAAACATGCAGTTGGAATAAATTCAAATGGAATAGAAATATTAATTCACGTTGGTTTAGATACAGTAAATTTACGTGGAGAAGGATTTGAAGTACTAGTTAATATCGGTGATAAAGTTAAACAGGGTGATAAGTTATTAAGAGTTAATCGCGAGTTTATGAAAGATCATAATGTAAACTTAATTACTCCTATGATTATTACAACAAAAGATATAAAATTAGATATAAGTAATCCAAGTATAGTTGATTTAAATAGTATTGTTATATCGGTGAAATGATAGGGAAGGAGAATTGTGAAACTACTAAAAAGTATTAATAACAACGTTGCATTATGTATTGATTCAGATGGCAATCAGTTGGTTGTTTTTGGTAAAGGAGTTGGATTTCATAAGGCTTCTGATGAAGTTGAGCTAGCAAAAATTGAAAGAACTTACTACGATGTTGATGTTGCTTATTTAGCAATGATTAATGATATTCCAGAGGATATTATTAAGATATCTGATAAGATTGTTTTTTATGCTAGAACTTTACTAGATAGCAATATTAGTTCGAATTTAGTATTCACACTTGCAGACCACATTAATTTTTGTATTCATAGATACAAAAAGAATTTAGTATTAAAACTTCCAATCACTAATGACATAGAACAGCTATTTGAAAAGGAAATGATGATAGGTAGATATGGAGTAAACCTTATTAAGGAGAAGTACAACATACTACTTCCAAAAGAAGAAGTTGCATCACTAGCGATTCATATTATAAACGCTCAAGAAAAAGAAAAAAACAGTGTGAATATTGAAAGCGATGAGGTAATAGATGAAATAACAAAAATTATTGAGATATCATTTCAAACATCCATAAATAGAGATGACTTTAATTATTCTCGATTTGTTTCGCACATGCATTATTTACTTAAGCGATTAAAAGAAAAAAGATTAATTAATACAAAAAACAGAAAAATATATGAGACATTAGTTTCAAGTTATAAAGAAACTTATGAGTGTACAGAAAGAATCAGTTTATATTTAAGCAGTAAAATGAAAATAGAATTAAATGATGAAGAAAAATTATATTTGATGTTACATGTAAATAGATTATGTATTCGAGAGGATTGTTACCAATAGGGCTTGACCTCATACAAATAAACTAGTGTTTATTGTGTGGGGTTTTATTTTTGATCAAATCAGTTTGAGACGTCCAAACTGTTTAGATAAATAATTCGAAAATTGGAGGGAAAAGACATGACAAAAAAGAATTATGAAGAAATCGCCAATCAGATTTTGGATTTAATTGGGGGAAAAGAAAACATCAGTTATTGTACACATTGTGTTACAAGACTGAGAATCACAACAAAAGATAAAAGTCGTATCAAAACAGATGAAATAAATAAATTATCAGGAGTGGTAGGAACACAATGGTCAGGTGAACAATTCCAAATTATTATAGGTAATGAAGTTGAATATGTTTATAAAGCGGTATGTAAGATAGCTAATATTAAGGAAGAAGAAGCAGTAGATGAAAATTTAGATGGAAATAAAAAACGAAAATTGACATTTAAAAATGCGATACCAACAATGTTGGATGTATTAACATCAATTCTTGCACCAATTATTCCAGCAATTGTTGCGTGTGGATTATTACAAGGAGTGCTATACTCAGTTCAATCATTTGGATGGATAGATCCAACTAGCGAAACGTATGTATTCTTCTTTAACTGTGCGCAAGCAGCATTTTATTTCATGCCAGTGTTAATTGGATATTCAGCGGCTAAAAGATTTAATTGCAATCCAGTACTTGCTGCTACAACAAGCGCTATATTGATGTTTCCGGCATTTTCTTCAATGGCAGGAACATCAATTAAGTTGTTTGGCATGGTTCCATTAACATATGCAGCATATTCATCTACTGTGGTTCCGGCAATTTTAACGGTATACTTCCAATCGCACATAGAACGAATTTGTAAACGATTCGTACCGAAAATGATCGATATAATTATTACTCCGTTAATTACAGTAATGTTATCAGCGGTAGTTGGTTGGGTAATACTAGCTCCTATTGGAGGATGGATTGGGACATTTGTAGCTGAAGGTATCTTGTGGCTGTATAATGCTTTAGGTCCTCTTGGAGGAGCAGTATGTGGAGCTATTTATCCTTTCATGTTAATGTCAGGTATGCAAGTTGCAATGACTCCTATTATTGCACAAAACCTAGCAACCTTAGGATATGATTTCATATATCCGGTAACATCAGCTGCATCAAATTCAGCAATGGCAGCATGTGCAATTTATATTTTCGTGAAAGCAAAAAAAGAGAGTACGAAATCGGTTGGTCTATCTACAGGAATCACTGCTTTAATTGGAGTAACAGAACCCGTGCTATTCAGTTTAATTACAAAATATCGCAAGGCTTTAATTGCAACTATAGTTGGTGGCGCAGCTGGTGGTGCAATTATGGCGTTATTCAGAGTTAAATATTTGTCTTTTGGGTTTGTACCTTTTGGAACAATAGTATTAGCAATGACAGATACATTTGTTTATTATCTAGTAGGTGTGTTTGTGGCTATGATTGTAGCAATTGGTGCAATGGTTATTTTAAAATGGAGGGATGAGTAATGTCGGGATTTAAAGAAAATTTCTTGTGGGGTGGAGCAACTGCTGCAAACCAAATTGAGGGTGCTTATCTAGAAGATGGCAAAGGTCTATCAGTATATGATATCGTAACTGTAGGATCACATACTAATCCAAGACGAATAACACCAATAATTAGTGAAGAAAATTTCTATCCATCAAGAGTAGCTATAGATCATTATCATCGATATAAAGAGGATATCGCATTATTTGCTGAAATGGGATTTAAAGCGTATCGTTTATCGATATCATGGTCTAGAATATATCCAAACGGCGATGATGAAAAACCAAATGAAAAAGGCTTGAAGTTTTATGATGATATTTTTAAAGAACTAAAAAAATACAATATTGAACCAGTGGTTACAATTTCACATAGTGATATTCCACTAGCTATTGCAACTAAATATCAAAGCTGGACAAATAAAAAAGTAATAGATTTATATGTTAAATATGCAAAAACCTTATTTGAAAGGTATAGTGAGTATGTAACCTATTGGTTACCGTTTAATGAAATAAATAATATGTTTTTATCCCTAAGTGCACTAGGTCAAGGGGCGATGTTTCCAAAAGAGGAGTGCACATTTCAAGGGCAACCAGATGATTTCGAAATGAGAATGAAAGCACTAAAGAATATATTTATTGCATCTGCAAAAGCAGTAATAGCAGGTAAAGAAATTAATGATAAATTTCATTTTGGAACGATGATTTGTCATATTACTAGGTATCCTAGAACATGTCATCCAGATGATGTATTATCAGTATTTAAAAATGATTTATTCTATAACAATACTTGTTCAGATATCATGCTTAAAGGTGAATATCCGTTCTATACACTAAATGAATTTAAGAATAGAGGTATAGATATTGAGTTAACGGATGAAGATAAACAAATACTTAAAGAAGGAGTTTGTGATTACTATACTTTCTCTTACTACCAAAGTATATCTGAAAGTACATTAGATTTTAATGAACAGACAAGTGGAAATATTATGGGAGGCATTAAAAACCCATATTTAAAAGAAACAGAGTGGGACTGGCCAATTGATCCTGTGGGACTTCGATATACATTGCTTAAGGTTTATGATCGCTATAAAGTTCCAGTAATGATTACTGAGAATGGTATTGGATGTAGAGATGTACTTAATGATGATGGGACAATCCACGATCCATATAGAATTGAATACATTAAAGACCATATTGTTGAAATGGAAAAAGCCGTAAATGATGGTGTAGATTTGATTGGTTATATGGCATGGGGTTGTATTGATTTAGTGAGCGTATCAACAGGTGAAATGAAGAAAAGATACGGATTTATTTATGTTGATACAGATGATTTAGGAAATGGTAGTTTCAAACGTTATAAAAAAGATTCATTCAATTGGTACAAAAAAGTGATTGAATCAAATGGAGAAATACGATAGGAATATCAATAATACCTCGTGCTTATACACGAGGTATTATTTGATATTAGTTAGACTAAAAGATTATCTTTCAATTACTATAGTTAGTAAAACTAAATCATCATCACCAGTATTGATGATTGAATGCGATGATCCTTTAAGACATATGTGACATGTGCCTGCAGTTAATATTTCTTCTTTTCCATCACAGATAGCTTTACCAGTACCAGAGAGTACATAGTTTATATCATCACTTGTTTCGTGTTTGTGTTGACCAATAGAACTGTCTTTATGTATGTGAGTGGGAATGATTTTTCTATCGGAATCCATATACATTTTTGCACTCATTTTACCAGTGCCATTATTCATTCCAGGTATTTCGATTTCTTTGATTGAGTTAAAGTCAATATGCATATTAATATCTCCATTTCTTGGCTGTAATTATACAACATTTCTTTTGTTTTGGTTCAAGATAAAGCAAATATTTATTTGTAATCTAAATCGTTTGACATTAAATTTTTATTGAACTATTCTAAACGTGTGAGTTGACGTCGACTCTCTAAATTAAAAAAAGGAGAGTTAAAATGTATCATGTAAGATTAAAAAAAGTCATTATGAAGCAGGGTTTCATTGGGGACAAATGTTAAGGAAACATGGAACTTTATTAAGCAAACAAATTGATTTTGTTGCAAGAGATGAAAAGAAGGAATTTGCTAGAAATTGTATTCCAATTTATGAAGAATACTATCCGGAAGTTATACAAGAGATTAGAGGTTTAGCAGATGGGCAAGAGGATTCATTTGATTTTTTAAGTATGTTCTTATTGAGCATGTATTGTTTTGAGTTTGAGAATCATTGTACATGTTTTGCTTGTAAAGATAGAAGTAAAATTCTATTTGGTAGGAACAGTGATTTTTTGGTTAAACTAGAAAAAAGTAATTTGAACTGTGTTTACCAATTAGATAATGTTTACGCATTTAATGGGAATACAACAGCATTTATACAAATGGAAGATGGTATGAATGAGCATGGTCTAGCGGTAGGTTTAACATTTATATACCCTAAGGTACGTGACTATGGTTTAAATGCAGGAATGTTAGTGAGATACATCTTAGAAAAATGTAAGACAACACAAGAGGCACTTGATTTTTTGAAAAGAGTCCCTATAGCTTCTCAACAAACATTAACAATAGTCGATTCTAGTGGCGATATGATAGTCGTAGAGTGCAATCCATATACTGTTGAAGTAATTAGACCTAATAGTGATGGGAACTTTGTAGTAACAGCAAATAATTTTAACTCATTAGTAATGGAACAGTATAAATATGAAGGTATATTAGATGATTGGAAATCTGAAGAAAGATACAATGTTGCGTATAATGCATTAAAGAACTGTAATAACATATTCTCGGTAGATACAATAAAAGATATTCTTTCGGGTAAATATGGATTTATGTGCCAATATGATAGAAGTACTGGAGCAGATACTGTCTGGTCAGTAATTTATGATGTTAAAAACAAGATTATTCATCGTGTCGAGGGTAATCCTTCACGAAAAAGATTTAAACAAATTAGTAGTAAAAGATGACAGATTAGCAGAGATATGATATATTTTTCATATCAAAATAATTTGATGTGAGGTTAACATGACAAATGAGTATAAAAATGATGCGAAGATATTTAAAGCACTTTGTGATGAAAAGCGACTTCAAATATTGAAGTTATTAAAAAATGGAGAAAAATGTGCTTGTATACTAATAGAAGAAATGAATATGGGACAGTCTGCATTATCGTATCATATGAAAATATTGTGTGAAAGTAATATAGTAAAAGCAAGACAAGATGGTAAATGGACTCATTACAGTATTAATGCTGAGGGTAGTAAGTATGCATTAAAACGGTTAATGGAAATTACGGATAGTAAAAAAGGTAATTCTAGTTGTTGTAAATAAGTCATCGTTTGATGGCTTTTACTTAAAATAACATATCAAAAATATTTGATATAACAAGGAGGTACATAATGGATATTTTAAAAACAATATTTGAATTTATTCAAAATCAAGTGTTAGGAATGAAGTGGCTAAATGAAACTATTGGGACACTTTTATCGATGATAGGTATTGATGTACAAACACGATTTGGAGGCAGTATTCAATTTTTCATTTATGATGTCATTAAAATAACAATCTTATTATGTGTACTTATATTTATAATTTCATATATCCAAAGTTATTTTCCGCCAGAAAGAAGTAAAAAAATATTAGGGAAGTTTAAGGGTATTGGTGCTAATGTCATTTCTGCTTTATTAGGTACAGTAACCCCATTCTGTTCTTGTTCATCAATACCATTGTTTATAGGATTTACAAGTGCAGGATTACCATTAGGGGTTACATTCTCATTTCTTATCTCATCCCCAATGGTTGATCTTGGAAGTTTGGTTTTACTTATGAGTATATTTGGGATAAAGGTTGCGGTAATTTACGTTGTAATGGGTTTAGTGATTGCGGTAATAGGAGGAACATTGATTGAAAAAATGCATATGGAGAAATATGTAGAAAGTTTTATCCGAAACGCAAAACATGTCGATATAGACTCACCAACATTAGTTGTAAAGGAAAGAATACAATATGCTAGGGAACAAGTTGTAGAAACATTTAGAAAGGTATTTCCTTATATTTTGGTTGGGGTTGGAATAGGAGCGCTTATTCATAATTGGATTCCTGCAGCATGGATTGAATCAATTTTGGGTAGTGATAATCCGTTGGGAGTTATATTTGCAACACTAGTTGGAATTCCGATGTATGCTGATATTTTTGGAACAATTCCAGTAGCAGAAGCATTACTTGCAAAGGGAGCTCAGTTGGGAACGGTATTAGCGTTTATGATGGCAGTTACAACATTGAGTTTACCTTCGATGATTATGTTAAAAAAAGCAATTAAGCCAAAACTGCTGTTCTTATTCTTTGTAATATGTACAGTTGGAATTATTTTAGTAGGTTATTTATTTAATGCATTACACGCATTCTTAATTATTTAAAGGAGGAAATGAGAATGAAATTATTTGGTAATAAAAAAGAAGAAAAGAAATCATGTTGTTGTGCTGCTTGTACACCAGAAATTATGAAACAGGCAGAACAACAAAAACAAGAAGAAGGAATCAAAGTTTTAGGATCAGGGTGTGCAAAATGTGTTGCATTAGAAAAAGCAGTTGTTAAAGCGATAGAAGAATTAGAATTAAACTATAAAGTAGAACACATTAGTGATTTTGCGGAAATTGCAAGTTATGGTGTAATGTCCACTCCAGCACTAGTAATTAATGGGAAAGTGGTATCTTATGGTAAAGTATTGAGCATAGAAGAAGCGAAGCAAATACTAAAGGATATCAAGTAATATGAAAGTATTACCTAAAGTAGCATTTGTATGCGTACACAATTCATGTCGCAGTCAAATTGCAGAAGCACTAGGAAAACATTTAGCGAATTATACATTTGAAAGCTTTTCAGCTGGAACGGAAGTAAAAGATAAGATTAACCAGGATGCAGTAAGATTAGTGAGTGATATTTATGGAATAAATATGGAAGAAACACAGCATTCTAAATTATTAAGTGACATTCCTCAGGTTGATATTGTTATTACAATGGGTTGCAATGTATCTTGTCCAACACTTCCATGTAAGTATAGGGAAGATTGGGGATTAGAGGACCCTAGTGGTAAAAGAGATGAAGAGTATATTAAGATTATAGAAAAAATTTATGAGAATATCCTTCAATTGAAAAGAAGAATTGAAATAAATGAAATTGTAATTTAGTAATTTTAACGGATAGAACTTTTTGATAAGGAAGTTCTATTTTTATATTGAATACAGTAATTTGAGCTTAAATTAACATTAAACGTGGATTTGTATGAAATAACAGTATAAAATAAAGAGAAAATAGTGATGTAAAAAATATTTGATAGACGAAATTTATAAAAAATGACAATCTTTAGGTACAAGGAGAACAGTAATGGAAATTGGAAAAATGTTAAAAGATGCACGGTTACATTCTGGATTAACACAAGAAGATGTAGCGGATAAAATTAGAGTAACGCGACAAACAATGTCAAATTGGGAGAATGAGAAGTGTTATCCGGATATTATCAATGTTATTGAACTTAGCAATCTCTATGGCGTTAGCCTTGATGAATTACTTAAAGGAGATGAAAAGATGATTGAGCATTTAGAACAATCTACGAATACTGTAAATAGTAATAAGAAACTAATTGCAGCGATTGGTATCAACATTGTATTGGTTTTATTAATGATTCTATTTAATGGTATTATTGCGCAAAATAGATACTTAATTATTTTTGCAATGTGTGTAGGTATATTAAGTACATGTATTTTATTTTATCAAATTATTAAGAAGATATAGGAGAGATGAAGATGAATATTTGGTTTATTGGTTTATTCGTATTTATAATGTTTCTTGGCGCAATAACATTAAGTTATCAAATGTATAATATGATTTATTTAGATGCAAAAAGTAGAGGGTTAAAGCATCCAAAGTTTTGGGGTTTCTTCTCTCTTAGTGGTAATAAAGGCAGCGGTGGATTGATTCTATACTTATTAGGCAGAAATAAATATATATCAAACATGAATGATGAAGAACGTGCTGGTATGGAAATAAGAAAGAAAAAAGCTTTAGTTTCACTTTGTTTCTTAGTTGTGGGTGCAGTTGCTACCGTAATTACAGTTATATTATTTGAATTATAAGAGGAATTGAATCCTCTTTTTAAATGTTATAATGGATTTACGTAGTGGAGATAAAATGATGGAATTTCATGTAGATAGCTATACTGGAGAAATACTTAATAAAACATGTAATCACTTATATATTAAACCAAGTAAAGAATTGGAACATGTTGTAGCGCATTATACAATCACCTTTCAGAATAATGAAACTATACCTGAAGGAAGTGTATTG
>NZ_JAVWFO010000062.1:0-9130 GCF_036641015.1 Anaerorhabdus sp.
AAAAATGATTGCCCTACTTGAATTATTAATAAAAAATGGTAAAATAATAACATCTAGTTATCATAACTAGATACGGAGGTTTATACTATGATGAATTTTTTTAGAAAAGCCCAAGATCCAATGAGCAGTTTCACACATTTTATTGGAGCTGTCCTAGGAGTATTTTATTTAATAACTTTGCAAATTATATCATATTTTAATCAAAATGACCTAACGAATCATATTATATTACTTATATTTGGGATATCTGTTATCGCATTATATAGTGCTTCTGCCTATTACCACTACATTCAAAATGATTCCAAACACAAAACACTATTTAGAAAATTAGATCATTCAATGATTTATGTACTTATTGCAGGGTCATACACTCCCATTGCTATGTTTTACTTAAATCAGCCTGAAGGTCTTATATTTACCCTTGCTATATGGGGAATAGCCTTGTTTGGAATTATCACTAAAATCATTTGGTTAAATGCTCCTCGTATACTTTATACCCTACTTTATTTGATTATGGGTTGGGCTGTTGTTTTCTATTGGAAAGGGTTTTCATTAATGCCAATAAATTGCTTAATTCTTATTGCTTTAGGTGGACTTCTTTATACAATAGGTGCTATTATTTATATAATTAAAAAACCTATACTCAATGAACTTTGGGGTTTTCATGAATTATTCCATATTTTCATTTTATTAGGAACATTTGCTCATTTTGTAGCAATAGCGTTATTTATCGCATAGAAAGGTTAAACCATGATCCATTTAATAACTGACTCATCTTGTCTTTATACTCCTACTGAAGCTACTAAGCTTGGCTTTACAGTTAACCCACTAATTGTAACTATTGGTGGTAAATCTTATCACGAATTTGTAGAAATTGAATCACCTGAATTTTTAAGATTAATTCAACAAGGGGATTTCCCTACCTCTTCTCAACCCACTATTGGTGAGATTTTAAATTCCGTTGATGAACATAAAAATGATGAAATTATCTTATTATGTATGGCTGATGGTTTATCTGGAACATATCAAACTGCTTGTGCAGCTGTTCAAGAATTAGATCATGCTGAAAATATTCATGTAGTTAATTCAAAAACACTGTGTGGACCTCATCATTATTTAGTAGATTTAATTTTAAATTTAATTAAAGAAAATAAATCTTGTTCAGAAATTCTAGATATTATTCAACCTAAGATTGATTCATCAGCATCGTTCTTGATGCCACAAGATTTTGATTATTTAAAACGTGGCGGACGTTGTACACCATTAACAGCAACAATTGGTGGATTATTAAAATTACAACCAGTAGTGCAACAAACTCCTGATGGTAGACGCTTAGATAAATTTGCTACAGCTCGATCATTTGATATTGCTGTTAAAAAGATTATCGCATCATTAGAAGCTAGTACATTCAAAAATCCACGCTTCTCTGTATCACACGCATTCGCAGAAAAACAAGCATTAAAAATCAAAGAACTACTAGAAACTAATTTTCCTTCTAGTGTTGTTGAAATCTTTGCATTATCTTGTGCATTTATTACACAAGGTGGACCTTATTGTATTGCTATACAAGCAATTGAAGAATAGACTCCCTCTATTCTTTTTTATCTGTTACGTTAAATAACAACTTAATTTATCTAACTAAAGTAGGAGATCTTATGAATTCATTTATCTATTCCGATGACAACAAAAGATACTACACTTGGAATTACTATTTAAGACATCGTTTTAATTCCAAAGTATATAAAGTGACTCTTAATGCTGGTTTTACCTGTCCAAATCGTGACGGTACTAAAGGTATTGGAGGTTGCACTTTTTGTAATGAATTAGGCAGTGGCAATTACACTCAACCATCTAGTGTAGATTTATTAAATCAATACAACATGGGAAAAGTAGTAATGGAAAAAAAATGGCCAAACAGTCTTACTATTCCCTACTTTCAATCATATACCAATACCTATGGCACATTAGATCGAATTAAAGAATGTATTGAACCATTCTTAAGTTTAGATGAAGTAGTTGCAGTTGCGATCGGTACACGAGCTGATTGCCTTGAACAAGAAAAATTAAATTACTTGAATGAATGTTCTAAAAAGAAAGAAATTTGGTTGGAAATTGGTCTTCAAAGCAAATATGATATTACTGCAAACTCTATAAATCGAGGACATAGCTATGCTGAATTTGAAGATTGTATAAAAAGAATTAAACAAACAAATTGTAAAATATGCGTTCATATTATTAACGGACTACCAAATGAAACAAAACAAATGATGATAGAAACTGCAAAAGTATGTAATAACCTTAATGTTGATGCGGTAAAAATACATATGTTGCACATCACTAAAAACACTGCACTTGCTAGATCATACCTTGTAAACCCTTTTCCCATCTTAACATTAGAAGAATATATCGATATTGTAGTTGAACAATTAAAAGTATTAAATTCAAAAATTATAATTCAACGTCTTACAGGTGATGCCATAAAAGAAGAACTTATTGCACCTTTTTGGACTTTAAATAAAACAGTTGTATTAAATGAAATTGATAAAAAAATGGCACGAGAAAACGTAATTCAAGGAATGAATACAGATGGAAAATATTAACACAACATGTCATAGAATTCTTAAACAATACTGTACAAATGATATGATTGCCATAGATGGTACTGCAGGCAATGGTAATGATACCTATTTCTTATGTACGAATTGTAGAAAAGTAATTGCGTATGATGTACAAAAAGAAGCTATTGAAAATACACAAAAGCGATGTAAAGATTTTACTAATTTAGTTATGTATAATAAAAGTCATGAATTTATATCTGAGCTTAATACTCCAATTGATTTAGCAGTATTTAACTTTGGTTATCTTCCTCATAGTGACCCAAACATTATTACTAAACCTGAATCATCACTAAAAGCTATTGACGCTGCTTACACATTATTAAAAGAAAACGGAATAATGAGTTTATCTTGCTACATCGGACACCCTGGTGGTAAAGAAGAACATGAAACTATAAAGAAATGGTTAGATCAACATCTCGATTTAACGATTAAAACATATCAAAATGATTATCAAGATGCGCCTATTTTGTATATTGTAACAAAAAGAAAATGAGCACATCGCTCATTTTCTTTTATATATAAGGGGATAGAATGTGTACAGAATTCATTAAGGGGATTATTGAATTTGTACCGCAAGATATTATCTCTTGCTTGAATATAGTATATACAATTTCTATCGTTGTAATTTGTTAAAAATATGGAAAATTATGTGATTATTATTCTAAACCTCTTAAATTTGCAATAATATATGTTGGTTTAATATCTAAGCGATAGCAATCTTGCATATCATGGACACCTGTTGTTACAAATACTGTCTCAATTCCAGCATTATTACCACATAAAATATCAGTTTCTAAATTATCACCAACAATTACAGCATTCTCTTTGCTTACCTTTGCATATCGTAACGCACCTTCTAGGATTGCATTATGAGGCTTTCCTATTTTAATAGACTCAGAACTAGTAGCATATTCAAACATCGCTACAACACTACCATTTCCAATATTAACACCCTTTTCAGATAAAAGAAGTCGATCATTATTTGTACCAACTATTTTACAACCATCTTTTACAAGTCTAACTGCAAATGAATAATCTTGATAGGTAGCTTGACGATCTAAACCAATAAATAAGAAATCTGCTTTATCCGGATTAATAGTAAATCCATTATCAATCAAAGCTTGCTTCAATCCTTCTTCACCAATATAATATGCATCTTTCTTTAACGGATATTCACGTGCAATTTTTTCCGCTGCCGCCATTGCTGAGGTATAAAAATGATGAGGTTTAATTCCCTCAAAACCCATTTTCAACATATGATTACAGGCTTGTTCCTGTGTTCTTGATGCATTATTTGTTAAAAAATAAAAATCAATATTGTTCTTTAATAAATAATTAATCCAGTCGATTGCTCCATCAATTACTTTTGTTCCCCAATACATTGTTCCATCTAAATCAATAAAATAACATTTTTTATCCATATTACTACCCTCTCATATCCACAAATAGTATATAATAGAGACAGCCTTTTTAAAAGGGTTGTTATTTAGTTGAGGTTATTAAATGAAAGTTTGGCAAAAAATATGTCTTATATTAATTACATTAGTTTTTCTAATAGGCGGTCTTTACTATGACTCTTTTTATACTGCTCCAAAACGTTTTAAAGTTCGCTACGAAACCATTACATCTACAAAAATTTCTGAGCAATTAAATGATGTTAATATCTTGTTTTTCTCGGATGTTCATTACAATAATTTTATGAATGCAGAAAGATTTGACAAAGTAATTCAATTGATTAATGATACAGGCGCAGATATTGTAGTCTTTGTTGGTGACTTGTTTGATCGTCCATCAAGCAATATTCCAAGTGATGAAGTCGTTGCAAAAATTAGTGAACAATTAAAATCAATTGAAGCTCCTCTAGGTAAATTTGCAGTTCTTGGTGATCACGATTTAGAATCATCAACAAGTGCAGAAGTTGTTACATCAATATTAAATAATGCTGACTTTGAAATTATAACTAATCGATCATTACTAATCCGTAACAAAGGTTCTGAAGCAATTTCGTTAGTCGGACTAGATAGTTTAACTTTTGGCAATCCTAACATCGAATCAGCATTTTCCACAGTTTCACCAAACATATTTAATATTGTTGTTTGTCATACGCCAGATATCGCTGATTCATTAACTCCTGATTTAGTCGATTTATTAATTGCTGGTCACAGCCATGGCGGACAAGCATATTTTCCAATAATTGGTGGAATATTTAGAGCTCAAAATGCAGAATTATATAATAAAGGTAAATACAAAATCAATGATTCATTTACCTTGGATGTTACAAACGGTGTTGGTACAACGGATGAAGATGTTAGATTTTTATCAGATGCCGAAATCGTTGTATATCGTTTAAAGCGATTAGAAGAATCAACACCTACACCCATTAGTGAATGATTTAAAAAAAAGATGAAGCTCATCTTTTTTTATACTCTATCCGATGACATAAAAAGAATAGGTTTCCCTATTCTACTTAATGCACTTTCCAATTTTTTTTAAATACTTAGGCCTTTCTTGTTCATGACAATTGCTTAATTTTGATATTAAATCATAGATTATTAATTTTTTTTCTGGTTTAAGATTGGAATTTTGAACTACTTCAAACAACTCACTTGCAGCAATGCCAAATCTTAATTCATCACGTTTTTCAATTACTTGTTTTAACTCAACAAACTCAGGAAGATTCACGGTTTTTGCCATCTTATAAATAACTCTCCTTTTCTTTGATAGGTTTAACAACAATGCACTCTGTATTTAGTATACACTCTTCTATCAAACTTTCAAAGTCGAACAGCGCTTCATATTCTTCTGCACGTTTTATAGATGGTTTTGTTACTGGATTCTTTGGAGTAAATATAGTACAACAATCTTCGAATGGTAATATCGAAGTTTCATATGTACCGATTTCTTTAGATTTTGCAATAATTTCTAATTTATCAAATGTTACAACTGGTCTAAGTATTGGTAGTTTAACTACATCATTAATACAGCCCATGCTTTCTAATGTTTGTGATGCAACTTGTCCTAAACTTTCACCAGTTGCAAGAGCTAAACACTTATTTCTTAGTGCTATTCTTTCAGCAATTCTTACCATCATACGACGCATAATTGTAATCGCATAAGACTCATTGCAGTTTTTGTAGATAGCTAATTGTAATTCTGTAAATGGAACGACATGCACTTTAATTCGTCCTTGATATCCTGATACAATTCGAGCAAGTTCTAAAACTTTTTCTTTTGCACTATTTGATGTATATGGAGGGGATGAGAAATGAATTGCCTCTACCTCTACTCCTCTTTTCATAACATAATAAGCAGCAACTGGTGAATCAATCCCGCCAGATAACAATAACATTGCTTTTCCACTAACACCAACAGGATAACCTCCAGCAGCAGGGTATATCTTACTAGTTATATATGTATAATCAGCACGTACCTCTACATGTAGCTTAAAATCTGGTGTTTTAACGTTAACTTTGTGCTCAGTGTTTTTTAGTATAACGGTTGCGACCGCTCTATTAATTGCATCACTGTTCATTTCAAATGTTTTATCACTACGGTGTGCAACTACTTTAAAAGTACCCGCTGGATTATCATTAGCAATTTCAAGACAAGCATTTTGAATTGCTTCAATATTCGTTTCAACTTTTTGTGTTAATGAAAATGAACTAATACCAAAAACTTTACTAATTCTTTCAGTTAAAGGAAATGGATCAACACCATTAAGTTTAATATAAATACGATCATAAGTATTTTGAAATTTTAAATCTGGATAATCCTCAACTACGCGTTGAATATTCCTAGATAAACGATTAATAAAATCTTTTTTATTTTTCCCTTTTGTTGATAATTCACCATAGCGAATTAGGATTGTATCATAAAGTACCATAACGTTCACAACTCTCTTTCAATATTTCTAAAAATTCATCTATTTCTTCTATTTTATTATGATAAGACAAACTCACTCTTATGCAACTATTTGCCCTTGCATCATCATAACCCATTGCTTTAAGTACTCTTGATGGCTGTCCTTGTTTACTTGCACATGTACTTTGCGCAGAAACACATATCCCATGTGCATTCAATGCATTCATCATAACTTCACTTGGAACTTTAGGATAAGAAAAGTTAATTATATTAGTCACTCCATTACTAGGACTGTTAATATAGATTCCATCAATTTCTTTTAATCCCTCTAACAAATAATCTCGCATCATTTTTATTTGTTCATGGTGTTTATTCTTATTTTCAAGTGCTAATCGCAATGTCTTTGCAAATAGAATATGCACTAAAGAATTACTAGTCCCACCTCGTAATCCAAACTCTTGTTGACCACCACAAATAAGCGGTGCAAGTGGAACATGTTGTTTCTTAATAAGAATACCACTACCCTTTAATCCTTCAATCTTGTGGGCAGAAAAGCTCATACAGTCAATATCTTTTACATCTATATCAATTTTGCCCAAAGCTTGTACAGCATCTACATGTAAGTAAGCTTGAGACTCTTTTTTAACAAGCTCTTTTATCTCGTTAATAGGCTGAATTGATCCAACCTCATTGTTCACATACATGATTGAAACTAGAATAGTGTCATTTCTAATAGCTTTTTTTAAGTCTTGAATATTTACGACACCATTTTTATCTACAGGTAAATAAGTTACTTCATATCCAAATAATTCTTCCAACTGCTTACATGTTTTATAGACACTTGAATGTTCAACACATGATGTTATTATGTGCTTCTTTTCTTGATTTGAAAATGCTATTCCTTTTATTGCCATATTATTGGATTCACTTGCGCCACTGGTAAATATTATTTCATGAGCCAAAACACAAAAAGTGTCTGCAATTACCAGACGACTTTTTTCTATCATTTGTTGTATTTCAACAGATGCATCATACAAAGCATCACTATTATAAAACTTAGTTGATAATAAATCACAATAAGCCTTAAATACCTCTGGATGTAATGCTGTCGTACTAGCATTGTCAAAGAAAATCTTAGGCTGCACTCTTTGCATTCTCCTTGATTAGGGTTTCATATGTACCTGGATGAATTTTTTCAATAGTGGCAATCGCTATTGTAAGTGCTTGAGTGTACTCACCATTTCTAAAGCATAATTCTGCTCGAGTTAATTCAGAATCAATATCACTATAAGTTGAACGATATTTATTACCAAATACAATTGTATTTTCAACCATAACAGCCATTCCAACAACATTGTTTACATTGTTATAAAGTTTATATACAAAATCAATCGCATCTTTAAGTGTTGCATTTAGTAATTGCACATTCAAAGGTGTTTCATCTATTAGTTTTTCAATACTAGAAATATAATCAAATGCTTTAGCCAAATCTTCATTGTATGTATTTGAAATTGCTGGTAAACGATTTTTACGAATCTTAACTTGCATTTCATTCATAATAAGTTGTAGTTTCAACAATTGTTTTTTAGCTCTTTCTTCATCACTATGAGCATTATCCATCATGTCTTTTAACTTACTTACTTCATCATTGCATGATGCAATATCTTGTAATAATTCTTTTAATTTATAAAGATTTTCTACCGATGATGAATCTGATTGTTTGACACTTTCTACAACAATATTTTTCTTTTCAACTAGTTCAGTAAATTTTGTTTCTTGCTCTGCGATTTTTTCTTTTAAATCGCCCCAACCAAAACGATCCCCCAATTTAACAAACGTTTCATTGATGAAACGAATAGCATCTGCAGTTTCAGTAGTGGTATCTTCTATTTCAGAGATTGCTTGTTGTAAATCATCATAAGCAACTCCTTCTTTACCAATTTGATCATTTAGTTGCAATAATCTAGTTTTATAGTTTAACAAATGATCACTAACCCCAAGGCATTCACCATTTTGTAAACTGTCTAAATCATTCTTGAGTGCATCAGTAATTAAAATTAAATTCTTTTCAACTTCTAAATGAGCAAGACTAACACCCTTCTTTTGAAGTAATGCATTATTACGTGCAACTTCGTCAATTAAGTTTGGAAGTACCCCTCTTGCCTCTTGTAATAAATCAGGTAAATCTTTTATCAATGCTTCAAGTGAAGCAATCGAAATTTTAATTTCTTCTAATTTAGCACTAGCCTTTTCAAATTCTGAAGCATACATCCATTCTTCAAAATTCGAGAACATCTTCTCAGTTTTTGCTATATCTTCTTCAATCTTATTCCAACTGAATGACAATGAAGCACTATTCTCCATTGCATATGCTTTTAATTCTCTAAATTGATCTTTAAAACCTGTTACTTCTGTACGTTGCGCAGTTTCTTTCTCTAAAATAGTATCTAAAAAAGCATCCATTTCACTTACTTGTCTTTCACCAAGTACTAACATACTTTCAAGATCAATAAGTCCTTCTTTAACATTTGAATATTTATTCATTAATAAATAATCTTCTGTATCAGCTAACAATTGTGCAATTTGTTTTAAATTAGATTGTACTAAATCAAAATCATCTTTACAATTTGTAACACTTTGCATTACATCTT
>NZ_JAVWFO010000063.1:0-8931 GCF_036641015.1 Anaerorhabdus sp.
TAAACATTTGTATAAATCCTGAGAACACATCAAAGTACGCATGTAGTACCGGTGCCACAAATGGACCTATAAAGTTGAATATACTTGCATCAGATACAAATAACCCAACGACTGCATTAGATACAAACCCTGTAAATGAATAAACAAGTGACATAATAATTCCCCCACTTAAGATGTTTCCAAACAAACGTAGACTCATCGAAATAAGTGGTGCGATACGACCAAATATATTTGGTACTAGAAAAAGTGGGAAAGGCTCAATATAACCATGCAAATAAGATCCTAAGCCATTTTCCTTAATACATGTATATTGGATCATAATCCAAGTTATTAATGCCAACGTTAACGTTACACTATAATTTTGGGTTGGTGGAAATAATCCAAACAAACCACTAATATTTGAAAGAAAGATATAAATTGCGATTGTTCCTATGTATGGTCCTAATCGCTTTGCATGTTTCTTATCCACTATAGATATAACATTATTATCAATAATTTCAACCAACCAACATGCCAGCATAACAACACCTTTTGGTTTATCTAAAGGATCCGTATTTTTAATTTTATGACCAATCCAAACACATAATCCACTAATCAAAGCAACTAAGCCAAGAATATAAGGGACTTCACGTTGTATTGTAATCGTAATTCCCATACTACTTCTCCTTTCTTCTAATATTCATTCCATAAATCACAAATTTATTTATTAATAATCCAATTGCCGCTCCAATTAACTCAAATACTTGAGGAAATATAATCGCAAGCATAAACGGAATCGCTAACAAAATAAAATCTGTAAAAAACATAAATGCCCAACCACCTAGTTTTTGTTGATTCGCAAGACCTTTAGTGATACTTCTCTCTAATCGATTTAGGTGAAGTATTGACACTAATGTCCCTACAAGAATCGATAGGCTAATACGATAATCAAAGAAGAAACCAATTATCATACCAACTCCACAAAGAATAAGAGTAGGCTTTATTGTTCTTTGTAATTCAACATTCATTTTTTCACCACCATTGCATAAAGCGATAAAAATGCACTCACTGTCCCTAAAAGAATACCCAGTATTAAGAAAAATGGAGTTGTATGTAACCAGTGATCTAGTACATATCCAATTCCACATCCTAATACTATATTCGCAATAACAGTAAATCCTAAAGATAACGCTTGCGCAATTGCTTTCATTATTTAGTTCCGAAAATACGGTCCCCAGCGTCTCCTAAACCTGGCACAATATAACCTTTTTCGTTTAGTTTTTCATCCAGTGCTGCTAAGTAAATATCAACGTCTGGATGTGCCTCTTCCACTGCTTTAACACCCTCTGGTGCTCCTACAAGACATACTAATTTAATTAACTTAGCACCTCTTTTTTTAATGTTTTCAATAGCAGCAATTGCACTACCTCCAGTTGCTAACATTGGATCCAAAACCATTGTAACTGCATCAGGCATAGTACTTGGAAATTTAGCAAAATACTCATGAGGCATAAGTGTTTCCTCATCACGATATAAACCAATAAAACCAACTTTAGCAGTAGGAATTAAATCGGTAATTCCATTGACAAGACCAAGCCCTGCACGAAGAATTGGCACTAATACAATTTCCTTCGATAATTCGAATGTTTTACATTCAGATACTGGAGTTTGAACAACAACTTCCTTTACAGGTAAATCGCGGCAAATTTCATAAGCCATTAAACCAGCAATTTCATCGAGATTTTGTCTAAAATCTTTAGTACCAGTTTCGATTTTTCTCATTTGCGCTAGCTTGTGAGTAATAAGTGGATGATTCAAAACATTTAACATGTGTGTCCCTCTTTCTTTCATTCCTTGTAATTATATCATTTACCCTTATAAAGTTCTATATTTCCAATTGTGATTTATATGAATAAATTGAATTATTCCTTATAAACAGACCACTGTGATTTACCTTTTGATTTAGCTTCATAAAGCGCATAATCAGCATGTGAAATTAAATCATCTGTTTTCGCATCCAAATTGGTATTATATGTGATACCTGCACAACTAGATAATGATTTAAAATGATCATCTTTATCAAATTCTTCATTAATATAGGCAATAAATTTTTCAACATCTTCTTGAACTCTTTCATAGTCGAAACCATCAAAATAAGAAACCACAAATTCATCTCCACCTACACGTGATACAACCGTATCTTTAAAATAGTCGCGTAATAGTGAAGCCATTAATATTAATGCACGATCACCTTCTCTGTGTCCGAAATTATCGTTAACACTTTTAAACTTATCCAAGTCAAAATATACGACACAAAGTGGTTTCTCTTTAATGCGTTTAGTAATTGTTTCATAAAGATAACGACGATTATATAGTCCTGTTAAAAAATCAGTATTAGCACTTTCAACAATTTCATCTTGAAGCTGACTTTCTTTTGTTATGTCTAAGGCAATAAAGAAATGCCCAAAGTGATTTCCAAATATATCCGCAATACTTTGTTGTTGAATTCGATAAACTTTTGTTTGATTATTTTGATTTAAAGTAACTTCTTTTAACGTTGTACTTTCAAGTTCTTTACTTGATATTCCTAAAGAATTTTTACAAAATTTATCATAAGTAGTCTTCGCTAAATCTTCAGTACTAAGTTTAAAATATTCACTAAATTTTATATTACTGTAAACACATTCACCCAAGTGATCAACAACTAATGTAGCAAGCGGTATACTTTCAAGAATAACTTCTAATTCTCGACCAATATTTTGTAAATCCGTAACATCCTTTGCAATACCAACAGTGCCAAGCATTCTGTTTTTCTTATCAAATAATGGTGATTTATATGTCTTAAACTGCCTAAGCCCATTTTTACTCAAAACTTTCTCATCAAACAAACAAGTTTTTTTTCGTTTAATAACTTCCTGTTCAGTTTCAAGGCAAACATACTCCCCATCAGCATATTCATCAGGTTCTATATCCCATATGTAATAATGCCCACGATTTTCACATTGTTTTTTTGTTTTTCCAACAGCTTTGCAAAAAGCATCATTAATCTTTAAATGAGATCCCTTTAAATCTTTAAACCAAACTAAATCTGGCACACTATCAATAAGTGTATTTAAGAATATTTCATAAATGTTACTTTTCTTATTTTTCATTAAGTGAGAAGTAAACTGATGTATTTGGTAACCCATTATGTTTTCTCCACTTGAATCAATCCAAACAAAATATTCACTACAATTTGGATATTTATTTAATAATTTAATCATCTCTTCTTTTGTCGCTATCAACGCATATGAATTATAATCCATATGTTTAATTAATGATTCAGGAAATGATGTCAAACCATCAAATATGAAACCATCATAACTTTCTAAAAAGG
This sequence comes from Anaerorhabdus sp., assembly GCF_036641015.1. Lineage (GTDB taxonomy): Bacteria > Bacillota_I > Bacilli_A > Erysipelotrichales > Erysipelotrichaceae > Anaerorhabdus. The sequence goes on from NZ_JAVWFO010000063.1 coordinate 3,356, forward strand.
TGTCTAAAAATATATTAGATATTTCAAAATTAATTTTATCATCACTAATATATTGTCTAAATTTCTCTTGGTTTGTTTGGTCATTCGAAATAACAATTAACTCGCATGTGGTTTCATTCAACATATTGCTCCTCCATTTTTGCTATTTATTCGAAAATAAACTGCTCAGTTAGCGCAACAACCTCATCTTTAATTTTTGCAATATTTTCTTCACTTGGATTTTTAAGCACATCAGAAATCCATCTAGCAACTTTTTTAAACTCTTCTTCTTTAAATCCTTTTGTAGTCATAGCTGCAGTCCCTAAACGAATACCACTTGTTACAAATGGTTTCTCAGTATCAAATGGAATTGTATTCTTGTTACAAGTAATATTAATTTCATCTAAAATACGCTCTGCTTCTTTTCCAGTTAACCCAATAGATTTAACATCTACTAAAATTAAGTGATTATCAGTACCACCTGTTACTATTCTAAAACCTTCTTTTACTAATTCTTCAGCAAGTACTTTGCAATTATCAACTACCTGTTTAATATATTCTTTAAATGAAGGATCTAATGCTTCATTAAAACACACAGCTTTACCTGCAATAACATGCATCAATGGTCCACCTTGAATACCAGGGAATATTGTTTTATCTAAAGCAGCCGCATATTTTTCTTTACATAAAATAATTCCACCACGAGGTCCACGTAATGTCTTATGAGTTGTTGAAGTCACAAAATCAGCATAAGGAACTGGTGACATATGATAGCCAGTCGCAACTAAACCAGCAATATGTGCCATATCTACCATTAAATATGCCCCTACTTTATCAGCAATCTCTCTAAACTTAGAAAAATCAATTTCACGTGGATAAGCACTTGCCCCACAAACAATCATTTGTGGTTTAACTTCTAAAGCAATTCTTAGCACATCATCATAATCAATCATTTCAGTTTCTGAATTTACACCATAACTATGGAATTCATAAAGCTTACCAGAAAAATTCATACTATGACCATGAGTTAAATGCCCACCACTACTTAAGTCCATACCTAATACTTTATCACCTGGATTAAGTACACTCATGTATACACCCATATTTGCTTGTGATCCAGAATGTGGTTGTACATTTGCATGTTCAGCTTTAAACAATTTGCACAAACGATCTCTAGCGATGTTTTCAATAATGTCTACATCAACACATCCACCATAATAGCGTTTACCAGGATATCCCTCGGCATACTTGTTTGTTAGAATTGATCCGGTCACTTCACGTACATCTTTAGACACAAAATTTTCTGATGCAATTAATTCAATGTTATGTTTTTGTCTTTGTGTTTCAAGTTCTAACGCATGTAATACTTCTAAGTCTTTCATATTATTCCTCCAATGATAACTTAATATCTTCTAGTGTTATAGGTCCTTGTCTTAAGACAATTAACTCACTTTTTGTACAGTCTAGTATAGTACTTGCTAATCCATCACGATGTTTACCATCAATGATTATATCCAACTTATCTCCTAGGCGATCATTTACCTCTTCGGCATTCATGCATACTGAATCTCCTGATAAATTTGCACTTGTAAGAAATAGTGGAACCCCTACATCGGATATCAATTCTGTAATGCCTTCACCATCTATCATCCTAATTGCTAAAGTATCTTTACCATTATTTATATGATCTGGTACTTCTGCTTTTTTAGGAAGTATTAGCGTTATCGCTCCTGGTAACCATTTATTAAATATTTTCCTCGATCGCTCATCTAATACACATATCTTTTCACATTGTTCTAAACTACCTACAACAAGTGGAAATGGTTTTTCTTCTGGTCTACCTTTACAATGTATCAATCGGTTTTGAGCATCTTGATTATCATAACGACAAGCTAGCCCATAAACTGTATCAGTGGCAAATGCTATTAAACCACCTTTCTTCACTAGTTCACTCGCTTCTCTCCACTCTTGTGGATTAATTATTTTACTCATTATATCGCCTCACGTTAGATTTATTTTATCATAGTTTTACTATGTTTAGTGCCTATTTTGTTAGTTATTTTCTTCACATTATACCCTTATTAATAAATGGTTCATTATTCTTTTAAGATTTTCATTTTGAAAACAAGAAAAAGAGCACTTCCTTCATATTTCATAGTTTGTTTGCTCTTATATTCATTTGTACTTTCACCCTTACTTTTTTATCACATATGAAAGTTTTGTGATTTCAATATAGTTATTTATATCATCCCAAAAATAATTCTTGCATTTTTTTAAAACATCTATAGAATTAATCTAGAATAGTCGAGGGGGAACAGCTGATGAAATGTTTTGCAATTAAACATGGTACTTCAAACAGATGTAAGAATCCTTTCTTATTCGTTTTAAATTTTTATTGTTATTCATTAAACTGTTAACCGTTGTTGGCAGTTTTTTTTTGACAAAATTAAGTTTACACGGGAGGTAAATATATGCCAAAAAGAGAAGATATTAAAAAAGTATTAGTAATCGGTTCAGGTCCGATTATCATTGGTCAAGCTGCAGAGTTTGATTACGCAGGAACACAAGCATGTCTTGCATTAAAAGAAGAAGGTTACGAAGTAGTATTAATTAATTCTAATCCAGCTACTATTATGACAGACACGAATATGGCAGATAAAGTTTATATGGAGCCATTAACTCTTGAATATGTTGCTAGAATCATTAGAATCGAAAGACCAGATGCCATTGTTCCAGGACTTGGTGGACAAACCGGACTAAATTTAGTTATGCAACTACACACTAAAGGAGTATTAGATGAATGCCAAGTGGAAATCTTAGGTACTTCCATTGATTCTATTAAAAAAGCAGAAGATCGAGAATGTTTTAAAGACATGTGTGTATCAATTAACGAACCAGTCATAGCGTCAAAAATCGCAAACAATCTTCAAGAAGGACTGCTAGCAGCAAAAGAGATTGGTTATCCACTAGTTCTTAGACCTGCTTATACCCTTGGCGGTACCGGTGGTGGATTTGTGGATAGTGAGGATGAATTTATCGAATTAATGAATCACGCCCTAGCCCTAAGTCCCGTACATCAAGTGTTAGTAGAAAAAAGCATTAAAGGATACCAAGAAATAGAATTTGAAGTAATGCGTGATAAAACAAATAAAGCAATCGCTATATGCGATATGGAAAATTTTGATCCTGTTGGTATACATACTGGAGATTCTATTGTTTTTGCACCTTGTCAAACATTATCTTCAAAACAATTATCAACACTTAAAAATAGTGCTTTAAAAATTATCCAAGAGCTACAAATTGAAGGAGGTTGCAATGTTCAATTTGCACTAGAACCCAATACATGTAACTACTTTTTAATCGAAGTTAATCCACGAGTAAGTAGATCAAGTGCTCTAGCATCTAAAGCTACTGCTTATCCAATCGCAAGAGTAACAGCTAAAATAGCCATTGGATTAACATTAGATGAAATTGATATAAGTGGCATTCCCGCATCAATCGAACCAACAATTGACTATATTGTCGCAAAAGTTGCAAGATTTCCGTTTGACAAATTCCTTCACGCTTCAAATGTTTTATCAACACAAATGAAAGCTACAGGCGAAGTTATGAGTTTGGGAAAAACGATTGAAGAATGCCTATTTAAAGCTTTACGTGGACTTGAAGTTGGTTCTCCATATCCTAATCACAATAAGTTTACAAGTTATACTAAGGAAGCTTGTTTAGATTATATTATTACACCAACCGACGATAGAATATTCGCAATAACAGAAGCATTACGTAAAGGTGCATTACCAAAAGAAATAAGTGATGCTACAAAAATCACTCAATTTTTTATTGAAAAAATTAATAATGTCATACAATTCGAATCTAAATTAAAAAATGACGTCAATAATATTAATATATTAAAAGAAGCAAAAATACTATCTATTGCTGATAGTTTTATTGCTTCGTGCTGGAACACAACAGAAGTTGAGATTTATAAATTAAGAAAGAAACATAATATTTATCCTAATTACTGTATTGTTGATAATGCAAAACACCAACAAAACTATGTTCCTTATTTCTATTCAACCTATTCATCTAAAGATGAAAATAGAGTGACAAATAATAAAAAAGTAATTGTATTAGGCAGTGGTCCTATAAGAATTGGACAGGGTGTTGAATTTGATTACTCAACCGTTCACGCTATTTGGGCAATTAAAGAATTAGGATATGAAGCCATAATCATTAATAACAATCCAGAAACACTTTCTACCGATTATACAATCGCTGATAAATTATACTTTGAACCATTAATTATTGAAGATGTAATGAATGTATTTGATATCGAAAAACCAGAAGGAGTCATTGTTACCCTTGGCGGTCAAACCGCTGTAAACCTTGCAGAAAAACTTACCGCTTGCGGAGTAAGCATTATTGGTACAAACTTAGATGCAATTGAAAAAGCAGAAAATCGTGATTCATTTGAACATGTAATGAATACCTTAAATATTCCTCAACCCAAAGGTAAAGCAGTTCATACAATTGAAGATGGTATACAAGTCGCTAACAGAATTGGCTATCCTGTCCTTGTACGACCAAGTTATGTATTAGGTGGTAGAGCAATGCAAATAGTAAATGATGATAACCAACTAAAGACATATTTACAAACAGCTGTACAAGTTGATGAAGATCAACCTGTCTTGGTTGATAAATACATTGTTGGTAAAGAACTCGAAGTAGATGCAATATGTGATGGTATTGATGTATTTATTCCTGGAATCATGGAACACGTAGAAGAAACAGGTATTCACTCAGGAGACTCTATTAGTGTTTATCCTACAATGTCCATTTCAAATAAAGTAAAAGAACTTATTATTCACTATACAAATTCACTTGGTCTAGGATTAGGAATTATCGGTTTATTTAATATTCAGTTCATCGTAGATGAAAATGAGAATGTATTTATTATTGAAGTAAATCCAAGGTCTTCTAGAACTGTACCATTCTTATCAAAAGTAACAACTATCCCTGTATCAAATATCGCAACTAAAGTCATGCTAGGACATTCATTGAAAAGTCAAGGATACGGAACATTTGTACAACCTACTAGTTCACGTTGGTATGTAAAAGTACCTACATTCTCATTTGCTAAAATACGAGGCTTGGATGCTGTACTATCCCCTGAAATGAAATCCACAGGAGAAGTCATCGGATATGATAACGAATTAAATAGAGCCCTTTATAAAGCACTACAAGCAAGCGGTACAACGGTAACTAACTACGGAACTATTTTTGTAACGATATCTGACAAAGATAAAAATACTGCACTTCCTTTAATAAAACGTTTCTATAAATTAGGATTCAACATAGAAGCAACATATGGAACTGCAGAGTTTTTAAAACGTAATGGCATTAAAACAAGAGTTAAAGGAAAGCTAAGTGATGGATCATACGAAATCATTGAATCCTTACGTAAGGGTTATATCACTTATGTAATTAATACTGTATCCCACGAAAGTAATCATTCACAAAATGATGGCGCCTTAATACGTAGTGTAGCAGTTGAAAATGGAGTAACAATGTTCACTGCATTATCTACTGTAAATGTATTA
>NZ_JAVWFO010000064.1:0-8610 GCF_036641015.1 Anaerorhabdus sp.
TTTCAATAATATCTGGATAGATTGTTCCTTGTGCTAAGAATTCAATACCATCTAATTTACGAGCTTCTTCTTCAAACACACGAATGAATTCAGCTCCAATAATTTTACGTTTTTGTTCAGGTTCATTTATGTCTTCAAGTTTACCCAAAAAGCGGTCAGTAGCATCAACATAAACTAAATTAGCATTCAACTGATTTTGGAAAACTTCAATTACGTCTTCTGATTCACCTTTTCTCATTAATCCATGATTAACATGAACACAAGTCAATTGTTTACCAATTGCTTTTATAAGTAAAGCTGCCACAACAGATGAATCAACTCCACCTGATAATGCTAATAGTACTTTCTTATCACCAACTTGTTTACGAATGATATCTACTTGATCATTTACAAAGTTTTTCATATTCCAGTTTTTATCGGCATGACATTCATCAAAGACAAATACTTTTAATTCTTCTTTAATTGCTTCATCTGTTTTGGCCCAGCTTGCTTTATTAGAAACTTTCGCAAGTTGATGACCTACTGCATAAACAGGGATTCCTAACGAATAGATTTCTTCATTAACATCTATTTCTTTACCATCAATAACATTGTTTTCACCGCCATTAATAATAATCCCTTTTACGTTCAATGTAGCTATTTCTTCTTTTGTAATATCATGTGGTTTAATTTCGCTGTAAACACCTAAGTCACGAATTAAACGTGCTATACGTGTATTATCATGACTACCTAAATCTAATACTAAAATATTATCTTGTTTCATATTTTCCTCTTCCCTTTAAGTTTTTAGTTTGTATAGTTATCAAAATAACCTTGAACTAATACAACTGGTGTTCCTTTATCTCCAGAACCACTTGTTAAGTCACAAAGTGAACCAATTAAGTCAGTTAATTGACGTGGAGTAGTACCTTGAGATGCCATATTTCCAACAAGATTATTGTCTTTCTCACGGATACTCTTTGAGATAGCTTCTTTCAATGCCTCACCGCTTAAATCTTTGAAATCATTGTCAGCAAGATATTTCAATTTCAATTCATTAGGTGTTCCAATTAATCCATCAGTAAATGCTGGAGATACACATGGATCTGCTAATTCCCAAATCTTACCTTGAGGATCTTTAAATGCACCATCACCATATACCATTACTTCAACATGTTTACCAGTTTTATTTAAAATACTATCTTGAATACTTAATACTAAATCTTTGCATTCTCTTGGAAATAATTTCACTGTATCTTCTGTTGATTTATTAGAACCTAATAAACCATATTTTTCATTATATCCTTCACCATTAATGCTTGATGTAACAATATCATCTAAACCACAAACTATTTTAGCACCAGCAGCTTTTAAGATACGTTTTGTACGAGCACGTGTATGGATATCACATGTTAATACGCAATCTGTGTAGTTAAGAATTGTTTTAGCTTGATTAGCAAAAACTACTTCAACTTCTGCACCTGCTTCTTTAATAATATTACTGTAATAGTCAACATAATCTACTCCAGTGAATTCATGTTTGTTTTCACCAAATAATTCTCTATATTTTGCTTCAGAAAGAACGTCTGAATAAGGATTAACTCCTGCTTCATCAAGTTTGTCTAATGATACTAATTCATTACCAACTTCATCGCTTGGGTAACTAAGCATTAATACAACTTTTTTAGCTCCCATTGCAATTCCTTTTAAACAAATTGCAAAACGATTACGAGAAAGTATAGGGAAAATAACACCAATTGTTTCCCCACCTAATTTAGCTTTAACATCAGTAGCTATTGCTTCAACACTTGCATAATTACCTTGTGAACGAGCAACTATTGATTCTGTGATTGAAATAACATCACGATCTCTTAATTCAAATCCTTCACTTGTTGCAGCATCAATTACACTATCAACTACAATCTTTGCTAAATCATCATTTTCACGAATAATTGGGCATCTTACGCCTCTTGAAACTGTACCAACTTTTCTTTCCATAGTATTTACCTCTTCTATGAGTTGAACTCATCGCAAACTTATTATAAACTATAATTAATCATTAGTATAATTAAACTATACTAATTTTGATATAAGGAGAGCTAATGTATGAATATCAAACTTGAACAATATAAAATATTTAATGAAGCAGCCACTACTCTTTCCTTCTCTGAAGCCGCTAGAAACCTCTTTATTACGCAATCCGCAGTGTCACAAGCAATTTCCCTATTAGAAAAAGAACTCAAAATACAGCTATTTGTGCGCATGAAAAAAGGAGTTATTCTTACAAAGGAAGGTGAACTTCTATACCAAAACATAAACCAAGCATTAAATCTAATCACTAATGCCGAAAATCAATTATCTAACCTTAGAGAATTAGAGGAAGGTGAATTGGTTATTGCTGCTGGAGACAGTGTAAGTGAATTCTTTTTAACACCCTATCTTTCTAAGTTTCATGATTTATATCCTAATGTAACAATTAAAGTCGTAAATCGAACTAGTATCGAAATATATGAATTACTAAAGAATGGACAAGTTGATTTAGGTTTTGTAAATCTACCCATTCACGATGAATCACTAACATTCAATGAATGTTTTATAATTCATGATATATTTGTAGGTAAGAATCCTTCTAACAAAATTTATAGCTATAAAGAATTATCTAAGTTACCATTAATATTACTTGAAGAATCATCCAACTCTAGAAACTATCTTAATAAACAATTCGCAAAGAATGGTATAAAGTTACATCCTCAAATGGAATTAGGTGCTCACAGTCTGTTACTTGAATGTGTTAAAGAACGCTTAGGAGTTGCTTGTGTTATTAAGGAATTTTCATCACGTTATTTAAATAAAGAAGTATTTGAATTACAAGTACAAACACCATTACCAACTAGAAGTATTGGCTATGCATACTTATCCAGAAAATCATTATCTGCACCATCAATAAAGTTTATAGAGTTAATCCATAAGAAAGAAGTCCAATAACGGACTTCTTTTAAAATAGTTCTAGCTTTTTAAATGCCTTATAGATTCCGTCATCACTAACGGAATCAGTTATCATATTAGAAACAGATTTTAGCTGTTCACAAGCATTACCCATCGCAATTCCAATACCACATTCTTGAATCATTTCATAATCATTCATACTATCACCAATACCAATCGTATCACTAAGTAAAATATTATCATGTTCAATTAGTTTTTTAATTCCTTCTGCTTTATTGCAATCATTAAACATAATTTCTATTTCCATCATTTGACCTTCATCATGTTCTGTATAAATCATTTGATAATTATCTTTTAATTCTTCTTCTACTTGTTGAATGATAGATTTCTTATTTGTATAAAAAGTAATTTTAAAAACTGAATCATCTTTTAAATCACTCATTGAACTTAAGCATAAATTACTAACCATTTCATCCCATGACATATTAGGATCATACATTCTAAACATACTCATAAAATCATCTACACCATTTTCAAGATAATAATTGCTATATTTACCTTCTAATATGTAGTTGAGATTATACTTATGTAATGTATTTACTATTTGTTTTATTTCATCATTATTCATAATACGTTGAAATACAACATTATTGTTCTTTTCCACATAAGCTCCTGCTGAACAAATAACACCATCAAATAAATTTAAATCAAGTTTCTTAACCTGACTTAATGGTCTTCCTGTACAAACAAATACTTTGTGGCCATTATTTTTCGCTAAAATTATTGCCTCATTGGCAGACTGTGGAATTGCATAATCAAATGAATCAATAAGTGTTCCATCTACATCCAGAAATATATATTTCATTTTCTACCTCACTATTCAACAAATAAAGTATATGAGACTCCTTGTAAAAGGTAAAGAAAAACATACCTTACGATATGTTTAACTAGTTTATTTAGAAATAAAATATAGAATAAATATGATATCTAATACCCATACTATTGGTTTAATATCTTTTATTTTTCCAGAACCAATATTTGCTAGTGTATACACAATAAATCCAACTGCAATACCATCAGAAATTGAATAACATAACATCATCATAATAATTGTAACGAATGATGATGCAGCAACACCAACGTCAGTCCAATCAATACCTTTAACTTGTTGAACCATTAAGATACCAACTGTGATTAGTGCTGGCGCTGTAACAGCACTTGTTACAACACTAAGAAGTGGTGAGAAGAATACTGATAAGAAGAATAGACAACCTGTAACACAAGCTGTTAACCCTGTTCTTCCTCCAGCTGCAACTCCTGAACCTGATTCAACAAAAGATGTAACAGTTGATGTTCCTAAAACTGAACCAACTACTGTACCCACTGAATCAGCTAATAACGCTTTTTCAATATTTTCCATTTCGCCTTCTTCATTTACAAGACCAATATCATTACCAACCGCAACTAATGTTCCTGCAGTATCGAAGAAATCTACAAATAAGAATGAGAAGATGATTACTACTACTGAAGGACTTGAGAATAATTCACCAAAGCCTGATGTGAAAGCCATGAATGTAGGCATTTCAAAATCAAATGAAACAATTGATGTAGGTAATGCTGGTAATCCTGCACCTAAACCTGCAACACCACAAATAACACCTACCACTGCAGTTCCAAGTAATCCCCAGAATACTGCCGCATTAACTTTCTTAGTTAATAATAATACTGTTAATAATAAACCAAATATAGCCAATAGAACTGTTGGATCTTTTAAGTTTCCAAGCCCTACAAATGTCGCACTGTTAGCTACAATAATTCCTGCATTCTTTAATCCAACAAAAGCAATGAAGAAACCAATACCTGCACCAATTGCAAGTTTCATGTTTTTAGGAATTGAATTAATAATAACTTTACGAATACCAGTAACTGAAATAAGAATAAAGATAATTCCTGAAACAAATACTGCTGCTAAAGCAGCTTGCCAAGAAAATCCCATTACGCCGCATACTGTGTAAGCAAATAATGCATTAACACCCATACCAGGAGCTAATGATACTGGGTAATTAGCGAAAACCCCCATAATAATTGATGCCACACCTGCAGAAATTGCAGTTGCTAAGAAAACTGATTGAAATGGCATACCTGTTGCTCCTAAGATATCAGGATTAACAAAAAGGATGTAAGCCATCGCAAGGAAAGTAGTTACCCCTGCAATAATCTCTGTTTTAACATTTGTTTTCTTTTCTTTTAACTTAAATAATTTTTCTAACATAGTTCCCCTTTTCTAAATGTCACCAAAAAATAAAAAAAGTCTTCCGATAGGAACAACTCAAAAAGTTATTCCATCGTAGCCAGAAGATTTACGGTCTTCCGTAGAGACGCTTTTCCCCTATTGAAAAGCTTATACGTGGTTGACATTACTTTAATATAATATATTAATTTTGCATAAAGGGAAAGTCTTTTTATAACTTTAATGGTTGATTTGACTCATCATCCTTAAAATACATTTCAATTTTATCTTTTACTAAAAAGAATATAAATTTAAATACAAAGAAAACCATCAATGCACCACCAACATTTAAAATGATATCATCAACATCTGCAGTACCCATGTTTGTCCAATGTTGAATGCACTCAACGCCACTAACCATTACACCCATTGTAATAGTAAACACAAATATATTATGAAACTTTTTACTCCATAATGGTAATAATAAACCCATAGGCATAAATAAAATTGCATTACCAACTAAATTACCAAAAGACTTTAAACTATTTTCATCACGCATAGTTGCAAAGAATTCTTTTATTGTCTTAAATGGGACTAAATTAACATAATGAGTTGCAGATCTAGTAAAGAAAAATCCATCTAAAAATAACACTGCACATAAAAATACTAAATAATATAGTAATAAACCTGTAACAAATATTTTAAACAAACGGATACGAAGTACGTTATTTTTTGCATAAAATACTTCTATAGATGTTGCCACTAAATAAATAACAACACTTCCTAACACAATAAACATTTGCTTATATAAACTAATATCGTCATGCTTCTTTATCCAATATAAATTAGCAAGAATAAATAAAATAAATAGTGGAAGTGTGATTAAACGTTTAAATTTATTCATAATGTTCTCCTCGTGTTGCAATTTTACCACTTAATACAAATTCAAACAACTGACAAATATATGAAAAGTAGGTTACAATTAAAGTGGTGATAAAAATGGATAGAATTGAATTGGTTATAGATGGTAAGAAAATTGAATGTACTCCAACTAACCTTGGCTTAACTAATAACATATATAAAGGTATTTTTAATGATGAAGTTGTCGCGATAAGAATTCCTAAAGAGGAAACTAAAGAATTAAGTACATTTGATAATGAGCACATGGTATTACCACTTATAAAAGAATTGAATTTAGATGCTAATGAATTATATTATGATCCATCAACAAGAATACGTATTACAAAATGGATTAATAATGCTTCAGAATATAAAGATTGCTTTGATGACAATAAAATAATTAGAGCGGCTAAACTAATTAGAAAACTGCACGATGCTAAAATTATCACTCATAATGAATTTAATTGTATTTCATTATTGAGAGAATACCAAAGTAAAATCCAAGCATCATTATTTCCTTTAGAAAAGTACTATTATCTAATAGATAAAGTTAAACAAATACATAACCCTCATATATTATGTCATAATGATTTAGTTAGCGGTAATTTATTGTTTACTGATTCAAAAGATTATTTGATTGATTATGAATATGCAAAAGACAATGATCCTTTATTTGATATTATGAGTTTTTTAACAGAAAATAATATTACTGATTTAAATAAACGTCAATTATTTTATCAAACATATTTTGAAACTACATTAACAGATAAAGTTAAACACGAGTTATCAGTTTATGAATCATTTCATAATTTATTATGGTGTACATGGGCTACTATGATGTTTGATTTACTACATGAAAATATTTATAAAGAAATAGCAACTGATAAATACAACGCACTTCAAGCAAATGAAAAAATAGAAGAGTCTATCTAGATTCTTCTATTTCATTTATCACATTTACTAAATCAGTAAATCTATCTACACGATTTACTTTTAAACCACATGGATGATCTTTATCAGTAATTAACCAAATAGGTGTACAACCTGCTAATGTAGCTCCATAGATATCCGCGTAGAATGTATCCCCTACATAAATAATTTCTTCAGGCAATACATCTAGCATTCTGCTAATTTCAATAAATATCTTAGGATCTGGTTTATGAAAACCTAAATCACCAGATACAATTACAGCATCTAATACTTCTTTAATTCCACAATAATCAAGTTTACTATGTTGCCCATTTGAATCACCGTTTGTTATGCAGCCTAATGTATAATCTTTACCCAACTTCTCAAGCGTTTCAAATACGCCTTCCCTTAATATAGTATATTTATAAAATTCACCTGACCATTTTTTTGACATCTTTTCCATTAATAATTGATCCAAGTTATATGTTTTCCCAAGTTGATCAAATACATAACTTCTTTTAATAGTGCCAAATTGATCCCACGTCAAGCAACTTTGTATAATTGCTTCAAACTCAAATGACTCTGTATTAATATCCGGAAATATTTGTTGCAGGTCATCTTTATATTTGTTGTATGCTGATATTTGACGATTTGATAATGTTCCATCAAAATCAAAAACAACTGCTTTATATTTTTTCATATACTTTACCTCTTAAGTATTATACTAGATTTTTGTATAATTACATATAACCATACTCTTCTTTAGAACGTATTATACAAACTATAGACAATATTATACTTAATGCTTCAGCAACTGGTACAGCAAGCCAAATTCCTTCAATACCAATTACCATAGGTAGACATACTAGCGAAATAATTAATAATACAAATGTTCTTATAAATGATATAAAAGCTGATATCTTGCCATTTGAAAACGATGTAAATAATGCTGATGTGAAAATATTAAAACCTGTGAATAAGAAACTTATCGAGAATAAAGAGAAGCCATGTTTAGCAATCGTAAATACTTCTGTTCCTTCTCTTGCGAATATTGCGATGATTAAATCTTCAAATACATTTGATACTAGTACCATCAATATTGAGAACACTAATACGATAAGCATACTCATCTTAAAATATTTTTTTATTTTAATTCTATTTCTTTCACCATAATTGTAACTAAATATAGGAGCTACACCTTGTGAGAATCCTAAAAATACTGATGTAAGTAAGAATTGTGCATACAAGACTATCGTAATTGCTGCAACTCCTGTCTCTCCCATATACTTTAACATCATCATATTAAACAAGAATGTTGTAACGGCAATTGCTAGATTACTAACCATTTCCGATGACCCATTTGAACATGTATTGATTAATACATCTTTTCTTAAAACTGGCTTTGCAAAATGCAATACCGTTGTTTTTTTAAACATAAAGAAATAAATACCATAGATTGCAGGAATTGAATAACCTATTACAGTAGCAACCGCTGCACCTTGAATCCCCATATTAAATTTAGCTATAAACACATAATCTAAAACAATATTAGCAACTCCACCCAATAAAGTAGTAATTAAACCAAGATTAGGTTTTCCTGCTGTAACAAAGAAACTTTGAAATATCATTTGAAAAATTGCTAGAGG
>NZ_JAVWFO010000065.1:0-8521 GCF_036641015.1 Anaerorhabdus sp.
CCAACTTCTTAGCTTATTTTTCTTTGATTTGCAGCTCTTTCTTTATTCGCTTTGATTACTTTAAGACGTGAGAATTCTTCACGTTCTTTTTCTTCTAAAGCTTCTGTAATAAATTTGATTTGCGATTCAAAATCAGGAATTACTATATTCTTTAATGCATTAGCTCTTTTTTGTGTTTTACGAATAGCGTTAGCTAATCGATATACACTATTATCAACTTCTGCAAGAATCATTGTAAGTTCTTTAACTTTATTGAATTGAATGTACGCTTCATCGACTTTAGAAGATGATTCCTCAAATCCATATTGGATATCAAGTTCCTCTGGCTCATAGATGACATTTGGTACTTCCACTCCCATAACACTACGATAAGTAACACGAACTCCAGTATCTACTTTAACTTGACTTGCGATAGACGTAATAATACCAGTAGAAACGTTTGCTTGTTGTAATAAATAATATGCTTCTTGATAACTATTTGTAATGTCATCACGTAGTAATTTTACTTTATCAACCAACATCATCATTTCACGTATTAGTACATTACGTTTACGGTCCATTAAGTCATATCCCATTTTAGCTAGAACTAAAGATTTCTTTGCTGCCATAAGATTTCCTTTGGTCGCAAATACTTGGGCTGCCATTATTCTTCTCCTTGAAGTGCTAAGCTAATAGTACGCATTGCATGTTCAGGATCGTAGTTTAGTTTAATTAATTCAGAATCAAGACGATCAAGTGCACTTACTGGAAGTGTTGATAATAAAGCCCAACCAATATTTAATGTTTCAATGATTGAACGCTTAACACCAAATCCTTGACCAACAAATACTTTTTCAAATAATCGACCAAATTCCATGAATCGTTTATCACTATCTGACAATTCATCCTCACCAATTACAGATGCAAGTGATCTTGCTTCTAATACTTGAGCATATGATGCAAATAGTTGGTTTGCTACGTCTTGGTGATCTTTACGAGTGTATCCTTCACCGATTCCATCTTTCATCAGACGAGATAATGATGCTAAACATCCAATAGGAGGATATACACCATTTTGATGTAAATTACGATCTAAAACGATTTGTCCTTCTGTTATGTATCCAGTTAAATCTGGAACTGGATGAGTAATATCATCATTTGGCATTGTTAGAATAGGAATTTGAGTAACTGATCCCTTAGATGTACTAATAATACCCGCTCTTTCATATAAAGATGCTAAGTCAGAATACAAGTATCCTGGATATCCTTTACGACCTGGAATTTCTCCCTTACTACTTGAAAACTCACGAAGTGCTTCACAATATGAAGTAATATCTGTAAGAATAACTAGAATATGCATATCACATTCATATGCTAAATATTCTGCTGCAGTAAGCGCACAACGAGGTGTTAGTGTTCTTTCAATAATTGGGTCATTTGATAAGTTTACGAACATACAAACTTTTTCCATAACACCAGTTTCTTCAAATGAACGTTTGAAGTAGTCAGCTACGTCATTCTTAACTCCCATTGCACCGAAGACAATACCAAATCCTTTGCCATCATCATCAGCAATTTGTGCTTGACGTACGATTTGTACCGCAAGCTTATCATGAGGCATACCACTACCAGAGAATATAGGTAGCTTTTGCCCACGAATTAAAGTATTTAAACCATCAATTGCAGAAATACCAGTATTAATATAGTTACGAGGATATTGACGTGCTACGGGGTTTAATGGCTTACCATTAATGTCCGCAAACTTTTCCGCATATACTTCTCCTAAACCATCAATAGGCTTACCTGCTCCATTAAATACACGCCCAAGGATTTCTTTTGATAAGGCGATTTCCATCGGATGACCCATTAAACGCGTTTTTGTATTTTTCTTTGATAATCCAGCTGTTCCTTCAAACACCTGAACCATTGCCTTTTCACCTTCGATTTGAACAACACGTCCTGAACGAACTGTGCCATTCGATAATTCTATTTCAACCATTTCTTCATTTGAAACATTCTTAACATGATCCAAGGCTACAAGTGATCCACTAATTTCTTCTAATCCTAATAATTGAAGACTCATCAAAATTCCTCCTTTCTACTCGATTGTACTTAATGCTTTATCGATTTTATCAAAATATGTATCTAATAATGCAATATTGTTGTTTGGTACATCATATTTAATCTTAATAACTGCATCGAATATTCCAGTATTAAGTATTGAACTAATTGGGAATTTCTTTGCCACAAGAGGTTTACAAGACTCATATAAATATGAAATTACTTTTAACATCTTATATTGTTTATCAAATGGTACGAATGTATCATCTGGATGGAATGCATTTTGTTGTAAATATCCAACACGCACTACTTTAGCAATTTCAATAGTTAATTTTTGATCATCTGGTAATACATCAGATCCAATCAACTTAACGATTTCCATTAATTGATTTTCTTCATGTAATATTTGTACCATTTCACTACGAAGAGCTGTAAAATCACGAGCAACATTTTGTGAATACCAACGATCTAAATCATCTAAATATTCACTATAACTTAAGTTCCAGTTAATTGCTGGGAAGTGTCTTGCATATGCAAGAGATTTATCAAGCGCCCAGAATGAACGAACGAAACGTTTAGTATTTTGAGTTACTGGTTCAGAGAAGTCAGCCCCTTGTGGAGAAACAGCTCCAATAATTGTAACTGAACCTTCACTACCATTAAATGTTTCAATATATCCTGCACGTTCATAGAACTGTGATATACGAGAAGGTAAATAAGCTGGGAATCCTTCTTCTGCTGGCATTTCTTCAAGACGTCCTGATATTTCACGAAGCGCTTCAGCCCAACGAGATGTAGAATCGGCCATAATAGCGACATGATAGCCCATATCGCGGTAATATTCAGCTAGGGTAATTCCAGTATATATACTTGCTTCACGAGCCGCTACGGGCATATTAGACGTATTAGCGATTAAAACTGTACGATCTAATAGAGGTTTTCCTGATTTAGGGTCAATTAATTCACTAAATTCCTCAAGAACTTGAGTCATTTCGTTTCCACGTTCACCACAACCAACATAAACGATAATATCAGCATCACACCATTTAGCTAATTGGTGTTGTGTCATTGTCTTACCAGCCCCAAATCCTCCAGGAACAGCAGCTGCACCGCCTTTTGCGATTGGGAATAAAGTATCAATAACACGTTGACCAGTAACAAGCGGTGTTGTCATTGGTTTACGTACTTTTACAGGACGAGGATTACGAATAGGCCAGTCTTGAGCTAATTTAACATCAAACACTTCGCCTAAATCATTTTTAACTTTTACTAATGTTTCAGTAACAGTGTACTCACCATCACCTACTGCATATTCAACAATTCCAGAAACATTTACTGGAATCATACTACGATGTTCAATTAAATCTGTTTCAGGACATGTAGCAAAAATAGTACCACCATGAACAGTGTCACCTACTTTTACTTTCATGCTTACATTCCACTTTTTCGCTTCATCCAATGATGGAATTGTCTTACCTTCACTGATGAATGCACCTTGTGTAGCTGCAATGTCTTTTAATGGTCTTTCAATCCCATCAAAAATATTTTTAATGATACCAGGACCCAAATGCGCACATAGTAATGAACCTGATGAATATACTGGTTCTCCTGGACGAAGTCCTGTTGTTGATTCATAAACTTGGATAGTTGTACGATCTTCAGTAATACCAATAACTTCTCCTAGCAAACGAGCATTTCCAACATTTACCATCTCTAGCATACTAAAGTCACTTGAGTTTCTTACAGTTACAACAGGTCCATTAATAGAATAAATACGATTATCCATGCTTTATTCCTCCCCTGCTTTCTAAATGGTAAATCCAGAGTTATTCTGGAACCATGTCATTTCATTTTGAAGACTTGAATCCAATGTATTATCAACTTCAAAACCTTTATCTTCATTAACATAGCGGAAACCACCTAATTGGATAAGTGCCTCTTTGACTTTACACTGACTATTTTTATTTTTTAATATTTCAGAAACTAAATTTACATCATCATTACGCACTTCAAATACTCCATTATTATCAAGATCGCCTAACTCATTGATTTTTCTTTCAATGAATTTTGCATAATCACTAGTACTTACAAAAGCAACTAGTTTATCTTTGATATCTGAAAATAATTGATCTACTAATTTTGTACGTAATTGTAATAAATCACGTTTTGTTTTCAACTTATTTTGTGAGGCTTGAGTTGCTGCAAAAAGACGTAGATCATTAAGTTCTTTTTCCTTATATGTATCTATTTCTTTTTTTAAACCTTCTTTGAAAAAGTTGATTTGATCTTCTTCCATATTTTTTATTTCATAGTTAATTTGATCAATAACCAAATGTACTTGTTCATTAATATCATTTTCAATACATTCAAGTGATTCTTTTTCTTTTATCATACTTTCTCACCTCACAATTTAATCCCAATTGCTTCACTAATATACTTGTCTATAGTTTCCCCTACTTTTGCAGAACCATGTCGATCTGGTATTTCTACAAGAAGTGGTTTTTGATAATTCAGTTTCATATTAGATATAATGTCTGGACAAGTATTTACAATTTTAGTCGTCATTAAAACAATTACAATTTCAGGATTAGCAATGCACTTATCCAAAGCATCAAGAACCTCTTGACGTTCATGAACAACTACACCCTCAATTCCTGCAAGTCGTAACCCTAGTTGTGTATCGACATTGTCACTAATACAAAATACTTTCACTTTTTTTCTCCTATAGTTTGTTCATGATTAAGATAGAGATTAATAGACCATAGATGGCAACCCCTTCACCTAATGCAACGAAGATAATAGCTTTACCAAAGTTATCAGAATTTTCTGAGATAGCTCCAATAGCAGCTGGAGCAGCAGCAGCAACGGCAATACCAGCACCGATTGCTGAACAAGATGTAGATAATGCAGCAGCTAAGAAGCCCATACCTTGAGCGTTAGTACCAACGATTGATACTACAGGATTTGCTTCTTCAGCAGCTAAAGCTACTAAACCATTTAGTTGGAATACCATTGCAAGTGCAAATACTCCAGCAAAGATTGAAATTTGAGCAATTAATTTGTGCTTAGCACTTTTAACGCTAGTTCCTTTTTTACCCATATAGAATAAAGGACAAATAACAAGTACCACTGCGATTAGTGGTAAAAACATTTCAACAAAAGATAACATAATAATTCTTCCTCCTAATTTTTAGTTGTTTGATGAAATCAAAGTAAACTTCTTTCCGCCACCTTCAAAGTAACGGCTAAACATTTCATAATATTCAAGACGTAGTGTTTGAATTCCTACGATTAATCCTTCAAGTGCCATAACGAATAAGTTACCAATAATGAAGACAACAATACCAGCATTACCTGTCATTTCAACAAGTGTCATAACTACCATCATCATCCCAGCATGGCTTAATACGAATCCGCCAACACGAAGGTAAGACATTGAGTTAGTAACAAAACTCAATAAGATTTCAAATACTTCAAAGAAAGTCTCAAGGCAGAAGTTACCCCAGCCACCATGTGGCTTAATACTCTTACCTTCCATTAGGTGAGTAAGTGGTTCTTTCAAGAAGAATAAGACAACAGGAATTCCAACAAATGGAATTAACCACATTGGTTTTAATAAATCAAATCCAAATACGAATTTACCAGCAATTGCTACTAAGATAAATCCATAGAATACAAATCCTGCAACGCCATTTTGACTGAAGAGCAATTCTCCCCATTTTTTATGTTTAATATGCATACACATATTCATAACCATTGTTGTTAGGATTAATACTGCTCCAATTACAACTGCGCTAATAAGCAGTGTCATTGTAAAATCACCATCCATAACATTAATTAGTTTTTCTCTAACATTGAATAATCCTTGATGTACTGGAATAAGAATTTCTTCATTTCCAAATACCGAACCAAATAAGAATCCAAATAACATTGATGTAATACCAACACGTCCAACAATTCCTGCCAACTTGTTATGAAGTTTCTTTTCTAAGAATAATCCTCCGATTAGCAACAAGAATCCTTGTCCCAAGTCTCCAAACATTATTCCAAACAAGAAACAGTACGTGATCCCAACAAATACTGTTGGATCCATATCTGCATATGCTGGTAAGCTGTACATTGTTACAAACATTTCAAATGGTCTAAAGAACCAATTGTTTTTAAGTAATGTTGGCGGTGTAAGATTTGGCGCTTCACTTGGATCTTTAGCATCTACGCTTACATCTAATCCTTTAAACTCATCTTCAAACTTACCTAAATCTTTTGCAGGAACAAATCCTGTCACAACATATTGATCATTCATTATCGCAACATATTGATGTAGCGCATATAACTTATATCGTTCTTCACAATAAGTATATACATCTATTAACTCTGCTTCATATTGAGCAATAATCTTTTTACTATCAATAGTTGGAATTTTAATTTCTTCTAAATACAATCCATCAAACATCTTTTTAGTTTCTCGTACATGTGATTTTGATGTTACATACACAATCCATTGATATTGTGATGTTGAATGTAATTTTGCTGTAATAAATTTAGCATCTTGAATTAAATTTAATTTTTTAACACTATCATGTGGAAGTCTACCCATTCCAAATGAAATATAATGACAATCATGCATTGCCGCAAAATCTAGAACACGCAATGCTTCAAGTGCAATTTCATCATCACTTGTAAGTGTGTTTGATTCAACTGAGTCACTTACAACTTTAAATTGTTCTTCAACATTCTTTAAGAATTCTTCTATTTCTTCATTTGTATATGTCTTCTCAATAGTTGGTTTTGATTTCATTTCAAAGCCAATACTATGTCCTATATTCTTTAATGTATTAACATAATCAGAATATATATTTTCTATAGAAAGAAGTCGTCCACCATTTTCTTCATTTACAATAGAAGTAGCATTCTCTGCATGAAGATAAGTAGAAGTTTCGCATCTTTTGAGCATTTCTTCATAATTACTTTCGCTAGCAGAAACACTTACTAGTTTCATTTTTGTAATCGACATATTAACCCCCCTCTAATAAATTAATAAGCGCTCGATTTTTTCAGGCGCAATTTTATATCGGATACCTTCAATGATATCTACAATATTTTGAATTTCTGTTTCAGATAGCAACATATACGATAGTAATACAATATCTGGATTGCTACTAAATGCTAGGTGTCGTCTATTTATATTGTAATTAATCTTTTTAGTGTGATACTCAATATAAATAAATCGTTGATTATCAGTGTAGTTTTTATAAGCAGATTTAGCTAAATAATCAAATAACTCATCGGCATTACAATTCTCTATAATATAATCTAAATCTTTCTTGCTAAATCGCAAATGAACTGGTGAAATAAGTTCTTTGATTCTTGCTGGTGATGCTTCAA
The DNA here is from genome assembly GCF_036641015.1 of Anaerorhabdus sp. Taxonomy (GTDB): domain Bacteria; phylum Bacillota_I; class Bacilli_A; order Erysipelotrichales; family Erysipelotrichaceae; genus Anaerorhabdus. The sequence goes on from NZ_JAVWFO010000065.1 coordinate 7,426, forward strand.
AATATTTTTTAAGTCGATAAATCTTTGTAATATTCTCTAACTCAATTTGTGTTAAAAATATATTACGCAAATCATCATGCTCTTTCCCACTAAAATCTTTTTCTATTATTTTTAGTACAGTATCAAAATAATAGTTGCGCAATGCACTTTCACACCCAGTAAAATCAAACTCATCCATATGAATAGGTTTGAACTGTTTAATGATAGGAGCATAATCAGTATTTTTTAAAACTTCTAATAATTCATCATAATTTCTAACATTTGCTAACTCACTTAATTTAAACGATGTTTTTTGTTCTAAGTAAGTAGGTAGTTTTTGAATAAATTGCATATAATCTTTTGATTCAAATGAACGTATGCAATTTAAAATTTGATGAATCTCATTTTCAATAACGCCATAGCGGTAAAAACCATTCTTTGGTGAATTCGCATATCTCATCAAACTTGAAAATCTTTGAAATAAATCTTGACGTATCAAAGCTTCAAGTTGACCACGATGAATTGCTTTTTCATTTATACCTGCTAAAACCTCATTGAAATAAGTATCATTCTTTAAATAAGAAGCTACTTCCGCTATAGTCTTTTTTTGCAGCATTGTTTGATAATCTTCTGGACGTATCCTTTTTCCAAACATTGCTTTTGCTTTTGCGGTAAGTGCCCCTGCTGCCTTATTTGACATGGTTTCCCTCCTTAAAGCTTTTAATCTAAACAATGCTTAATAATTGTTTCCATCCATTCTTCTTTTTTTGTTTGATAGACTTGTTGAATTCTTGATGAAATTTCTTTATATTCTAATTCATTATCTTCACTAGCTTTATGAATTCCATCATCTAATTCTTTTTTTATTTGATCTACTTCTTCTTTAACTTGTTGCCAAGCTTCATCACTGATGTGTTTCTTATCATTCGCAATCTTTTGTTTAATATCATATTTATGTTGATGTGCATCATCTACACTTTTGCGTGCTTTTTCATCAGTATGAATTAAGTTCTCAACATCTTTCAATTCCATAGTTAGTAGGTCTCCTTTCAAACAAAAACCGTTCCACGTAAGTATAGTCCTTTTTTTAGCAATTTTCAATAATTATTGCTCTTTC
>NZ_JAVWFO010000066.1:0-8344 GCF_036641015.1 Anaerorhabdus sp.
ACTCTTAATCAGTGGGTCTGGGGTTCGATCCCCCAAGGAGTCACCATTTATATAAATAAAACGATTATCGATAAAAGATGGTCGTTTTTTTAATTTTTTGGTCAGTTGAAAGAACTAAAGTAAAAGTTGTTTGTATTAGGTATAGAATTAGAATATAATAGAAAAAACTTATTCATGGGGATGAATGATAGATGGGGTATTAATATGGATAGAAAATTAAAAGGAAGAGAATATTTTTATATTAGTTCAATGCTGTTTGGGCTGTTTTTTGGAGCAGGTAATTTAATATTTCCAGTACACATGGGACAAGAAGCAGGAGGTAATGTTTTTCTTGCTAATATTGGATTTTTAATTACTGGTGTGGGATTACCATTCCTAGGTATTATTGCGATGGGAATTTCTAAAAGCGAAGGTTTATTTGATATGGCAAGTCGTGTAAGTAGGAAGTATGCTTATGTCTTTACCATTCTTTTGTATCTTGTTATCGGACCATTCTTTGCGTTACCACGTTTAGCAACTACTTCATTTGAAATTGGAATTGTACCTTTTTTAAATAATTCAAATATAGCGTTAGTACTTGCGATATTCAGTATTGTATTCTTTGCTGTTGCATGTTTTTATGCAAGGAAACCTTCTAAGTTATTAGTTTACGTTGGCAAAGTATTGAATCCTTTATTTTTGATTTTATTATTTACTCTATTTATTGTTGCGTTCACAAATCCTATGGGAGCAATTAAAGATATGGTTGTTCAAAGTAGTTATCAGTCTCAACCACTGTTTACAGGATTCATACAAGGATATAATACACTAGATGCATTAGCTAGTTTAGCGTTTGGTATTATAGTTATTTCAACTCTTAGAGGTAAAGGAATTAATGATCCTAAAAATATCGCTATGGATACTGTAAAATCGGGAATTCTTACTATTATTCTAATGGGTTTAATTTATAGTTTGCTTGCTTACTTAGGGGCAATGAGTGTAGGACAGCTTGAAGTAAGCGCGAATGGTGGAATAGCTTTAGCACAAATTACACATTACTATTTAGGTGATTTTGGAAGTATAGTAGTGGCTGCAATTGTTATTGTAGCGTGTTTGAAAACAGCAATTGGGTTAATATCTTCATTCTCTGAAACTTTTGTAGGTTTGTTTCCTAAAGGGAAATATATAATGTTTTCGATTGTTGTAAGTGCAATGGCATGTTTATTTGCAAATGTTGGATTAACAAAGATTATAGAGTTTTCAGTTCCAGTATTAATGTTCCTATATCCTCTTGCAATGACATTGATTTTATTATCATTATTTGGTTCATTCTTTAACCATAGTAGAGTAGTGTATCAACTAACTATTGGATTTACATTTATAGCAGCAATCATCGATGGTTTAAATGCATGTCCAGCATTCATTCGTGATTCATCAATTGTACAAAGTATATTAGCTATTGGAAGTAAATTACCTTTCTATGATATAGGCATGGGATGGGTTGTTCCAGCTTGCATTGGATTTATTCTTGGAATTGTATTAATGATAATTAAAAAACAAAAGAGGTATGCTTAACTATAATAATTGAACTGGCTTATAACCAGTTCTTTTTCATATAAAATCATTTTCTTATTGATAATTAATATCAATAAGAGTATAATCATAACAGGAGTGATTATTATGACAAAACATTTAGAAGTAGGAATTAGAGTTCCAGTAGAACCAAACAATGTTTCATTGAAACGAATTGAAGATTTGTGTATTAAGTGCGGCAAGTGTAGAGATGTTTGTAGCCAAATGATTTCAGTGGGAGGGCATTTTGATATAAATAAGACAATGGATACTGCCATTTGTATTAATTGTGGTCAATGTATTCTTACTTGTCCAACAGGATCTTTAGTTGAACGACAAGACTGGATGGATGTGCAAAGAATAATTGATTTAGGTAATAAAAAAGTAGTATTTATGACATCACCAAGTGTAAGAGTAGGCTTAGGTGAAGAATTTGGATTGCCTAATGGTAGTTTTGTAGAAAAGAAAATGGTTGGAGCATTACGTAAATTAGGTGGTAATTATATATTTGATACAACGTTTGCTGCTGATTTAACAATCATGGAAGAAGCGAGTGAGTTAATTGATAGAATTACGAATAGTAAGCCTTTACCGCAATTTACAAGTTGTTGTCCAGCTTGGGTAAAGTTTGTAGAGACATATTATCCATCAATGTTAAATAACATTTCTACATCAAAAAGTCCTATTTCCATGTTTGGGCCTACTATAAAAACATACTTCAAAGAAAAAGAAAAACTAAATATTGAAGATATAGTAACTGTTGCGATTACGCCGTGTACTGCAAAGAAATATGAAATAAAAAGACCAGAGATGAATGATGCTGGTAAGTTAGAGGGAAAAGATAATATTCAAGATACTGATTATGTCATCACTACTCGTGAACTAGCAAAATGGTTAAAAGCATTGAATTTAGATTTAAATGATATAGAAGAGTCAGAGTATGATGATTTACTGCCTAAGGGTAGTGGCGCTGGTGTCATATTTGGTAATACTGGTGGGGTAATGGAAGCAGCGCTTAGAACTGCAGCATATATGTTAGACGGTAAAAACTTACCAGTTGATTCGATAAAATTTGAAAGTGTTAGAGGATTAAATGGAATCAAAGAAGCTACCGTTAGGATCAAGGATATGGATGTAAAGGTAGCGGTTATTCATGGCACAAATAATGCTCGTGAATTTATTAAAAATGGAATAGATGGTTACCATTTTGTTGAAGTAATGACTTGTAGTGGAGGTTGCATAGCCGGCGGCGGACAACCAATTCATTTGAGTCAAGATATGGATGAAATACGCAAAGCTCGTATTGAAAGTTTGTATAAAGATGACGAGAAATCAAAAATAAGATATAGTCATGAAAATGTTGAATTAAAAAAATTATATGAAGAATATTTTTCTGAACCAATGAGTGAATTAGCTGAACAGCTATTACATACAAGCTATATAGACCGTAGTTCAGATTTAAATGAAGATCCAAGTATATATAGTGAACCAACAAAAATTATTGAAAAAGAAAATGTAAATACTAGTTCTATAAGCTACGTTTGTATTATGTGTGGTTATGTTTATGAAGGTGATATAACTTTAGAATCTGATGATTACATTTGCCCAATTTGTTCAGTTGGAAAAGAATTGTTTGAAAAAAAGAATTAAAAGAAGGTATTCTCAATTTTGAGAATACCTTTAATTATTACCCAAGATAACACAGTTTTTACCACTGCGTTTTGCTTTATACATTGCAATATCAGCGTTGTGTATCGCTGTTGGTTCATCTGTTTCTAATAAAACAGCACCAGCACTTACTGTGTATTTTATTTCGTTACCTTTATATTGAAGAGAACTCTTTTCAATTCTATGAAGTAATTCTGTACATAATGAAATTAAATGATTTTCATCTTGAACTTCAATTGCTATACAAAACTCTTCTCCACCAAAACGAGAAGGAATGCTATTAGGTATGCTTGTTAAATGCTTGGCTAAGTTTTGTAATACAGCATCTCCAGCAAAGTGACCATAAGTATCGTTAACTATTTTAAAATCATCAATGTCTACCATGACAATGCCAATTTTTGTATATTTTCCACTGTGTTTAGCTAAGTTCTCAGAGAATCCTTCACGATTATATAAACCAGTTAAAAAGTCTTGTTTTGATTTAGTGATTGCGTGGATGTATTGTTCGATACTATTTACTGTAGAAGCAATGATACCTGCTAATAGTGAACAACTCTTGACTTCAAATGGTGATAGAATAGTTGATTCATTTGTAATAGTACATAGTATACCATTAATATGATCTTGAAAATAAAGCGGTTCAAAACAATAACGATAGCCATTTTTATCTAATTCTTTACGTCTGCCTTCATTTAAACACAGATTTATATCCACATCAGTGCATGGTATTGTTGTGTAATCATCTTTATCATTTAAGTAGCATAATTCATCATTACGTAATATATATAATTTAACATCTTCAAGTGGTAAATGCAGCTTCATTTTATTTGTTATTAGTGGAACTAAAGATGAATAATTTAAGCATGCCGATATTTCTTGAGATAGTTCTAATATATTTGTAACTAAGCGGTAAGGAGCATCATATGATAATTCTGTTTTACTGCTCCATAATTCACTTTGAGAATCATCCAGCATGTTTGTTATAATTTCATTATTTTCATTATGATGTTTTTGCAATAACTTGTAAATTTGATTTGCTTTCTTTGGTTTATCAATGGATATATAAAATTCAGCAAGAGTGTTATACCATTTGTTTTTAACACCAATAACTTCAGATGCATGTTTTAATACTAGTTCATAACATATCTCAGCGTTATCATAATCCTTAATTAATTGATAATAAAGAGCTTTACTATAGATTGCATTGTATAATTCTGTACTTTCATTTTCTTCAAAGTATTTGATACTTTCTTGCAAGTCACTAAAATACTTGGATGCCATTTCTAAGTTATTCATCTTACAAGCGATTTCCAGTAATAGGCGGTCAAATTGTATAGGACGATAAACTTGAAGTTGTGTAGCAACTTCATTTGCTTTTAGTGCAGTTTGGTACGCGTTTTCATATTCGCCAAGGGTAATATAAACTTGCGATAAGATGACCCAGTATGATATGCGATGTGAACCTTTATCATTTTCATCATAATTAGCCATCATTTGTGATAAAGCTTGTTTATTCAATCCTAATTCTAATAAAATATATGTGGAATTATTTAATAATGCATATAAGTGATGATCATAATGATATTTTTTAGCAAGATATATCCCGTATTTAGCATCAACATAACTATCATAGTATTGTCCTAGATTAACGTTCATTAAAACAGAATTATTAAGAATTGATAGATAAGTAATATCGCTCTCGTAGTTAGGTAAAAGTTCTATAACTTCTTTTGCTTTTTGGTTGTAGTCTTTTGCTTTTTTTAAGTTTGTATTCATTGTAAACCAACATAAAAATAAATAAGCAGTAGCAAGTGATAGAATGTATCCTTTTTGTTTACATAATTCAACTAGTTCAAAAAGGTCTTGTTCAGTAATGAAGTCAACAATCATATTATCAAGCATGAATTGTTTCAATTCAAAGATACAGTCTTCTGATGTTTCGAGTTGATGCAAGTATTCTCTATATTGTTCTATTGCACTCATTCTTGAACCTCCTTTTGATTATATTTTAACATCATTTGAACTCTATAGTAGAAACAAATGACATTTATTTATTACTTTATTAAAAAAATAAATGTTTTATAATATATGAAATAGTTATTATAGGAGATATAGTATGTATATACAAACTAAAAGGTGTATTGTTAGAGACTTTGAATATAATGATTCAGATGATTTTTTTGAGTTTTTAAGTGATGAAGAAACATGTTTAAATGATGGAGGGTATTTACCATTTAAAGAAAAAGATGAATTATTTGATGCCATCATGGTAAAGCAATCTCAAGATAGTGGTCGATTTGTAGTTGAAGTTAAGGAAATAGGAAAAGTAATAGGTGCAATCCATTTAATGGAAGTAGATGGCAATAATGAAATGTTAGAAATAGGTTACATATTTAACCCAAACTATGTAGGGTATGGCTATGCGGGTGAAACGGTAAGTGCAGTAATAGATTATTTTTTTAATGAGATGAATATTAATAAGTTTGATGCGGGTGTATTTCCGTTTAATATAAAAAGTAAACAATTACTAAAAAAACTAGGATTTATTTATGATCATTTGGAAAAAGATGCTTGCAAGCATGAAAAATTAGGGATGTGTGATTTTGAACACTATATAAAAGTAAAAAACAATGTTTTTGTATTTGAAAAATTAACTCAAAGAAATGCATTAATAATTGCTGATGAATGGAAATATGATGGAGATTATGCTTTCTATGATATAAGTGCAGATATCGAGGATTATAATGAATTTATTAATGAAGAGCAACGGAATAAAAATGATATGTTTCAAGTTTTCTTAGAAGGAGAACTAGTAGGATTTTTTTGTTTAATGAGAAATGACAATGAAATAGAAATAGGATTAGGGTTAAAACCTAGTCTTTGTGGCAAAGGATTGGGTAAAGTATTTATAACGGAAATTGAAGCTTTTTTAATGCCTCGATATAAGTATGATACATTGGTTATGAATGTAGCTAAATTTAATGAAAGAGCAATTAAGTCATATTTTTCTTGTGGATATGTTACAACTAAAGTGTATAAGAACTATACGAATGGTAAAGATTATGATTTTTTAGAAATGAAGAAAATTGTAAATTTTTAGGAGGAAGCATGAAAAACAAGAAATTAATTATTGCTGGTTTGGTAATTATTTTGGTAGTTGCTGGATTCTTTATAATGAATCAATTTAATTTGTTTACTACTAATGTTCTAGATAGTAATACACAATTTGAAGGTGAGATAATTAAAGTTAATGAATCATCGATATTAGTGGAAGTAAATGATGATGCAAATATAAAGAAAACTAGTGATGTGATTGAAGTATCACTCAATACAAAGAAAAAAAATCACGATATAAAGTTTAAAATTGGTGATATTGTTTGGGTTATTTATGATGGTGTAATTATGGAGAGTTATCCAGCACAAGTAAATGGTGTTTATGAGATTAAATTAGTAGAAACAAAATAAGTATAATTAAAAGCATATGCGACGCATATGCTTTACTTTACTATTTCCACAAATCGAATGGATATAATCCATTATCTTTGCATTCTTGTAATTTAGTTACAACACCTGGTTTGTCTTCTTTGTATGTAACTCCAAACCAATGATCTTTACTATTCATAATCTTAACTTTGCACTTACCTTCGCTAATTAGTTGACCAACTGCAGTAGGCAATACATGTTCACATTTCATAGGGTTTTCAATAATACCTTTTTTGATAAAGTCATTAAAGATATCTTTACAATCATCAATTACTTTTGGTGTGAATCCCCAGAAGTTCATTGATACAACTGCATCATCAGATAAAGGTTTCCATTCACCGTTTTCTTCGAATACAGGTTTACCGTTTTCTCTAGCGATTTTTTGGATTTCAACGATTTTTGTTAGGTAACCATCTGTATTTTCGCAAAGACCACGAGTAACAGTACCGTTATCAGTTAGTGTATTATTACATAAATAACCAACCATACCATAATTATCATCACTAACTTCATTAGCTAAGAAATTATAGATAACTTTAAATGCATCTTTACCATAATAGTCATCAGCATTACAGATAGCAAATGGAGCATCAAGATTTTTACATGCAAGCAATGCATGTGTAGTTCCCCAAGGTTTTTCTCTACCTTCTGGAACTGTAATTCCTTCAGGAATATCATTGATATCTTGATATGCAAATTCAACTTCCATATGTTTAGATACTTTATCAGTTAAGCATTGTTTGAATGCTTCTTCATGTTCTTTTCTTATAATTAAGACAACTTTTTCAAATCCTGCTTCATGAGCATCGTAAATTGAGAAGTCTATAATTGATTCACCGTTATTTCCAACAGTATCAATTTGTTTAAGTCCTCCATAGCGACTACCCATTCCAGCAGCCAAAATAACTAAAACTGGTTTTTTCATTTAATTTCTCCTTCATTTATGTTAAAAATATTATATCATGCTTATAATAGATTAGAGGATGAAATATGAAAAAAATTAATTTAATATTGGCGAGTCAGTCTCCAAGAAGAAAAGAATTGATGGATGTAATCGGAATACCGTTTAGTATAGAGGTAGCTGACATTGATGAAACGATGAACCTAAATGGTAATTTGGTCGATGAAATAAAGGAATTAGCTTATAAAAAAGCTAAAGTTATCGCTGATAATCACAAAGATTCTGTTGTAATTGGTGCAGATACTATTGTTGTTTATGAAAATAAAGTTTTAGGAAAACCAAAAACAAATGAAGATGCTTTTGAGATGTTAAAATTATTATCAGGGAAAACGCATAAAGTATTAACGGGAGTATCGATTATTAATTGTGATGATATTCAAAAGTTTTGTTCAATTAGTGAAGTAACATTCAATGAACTAAGTGATGATGAAATAACTAAATACATTGAGACAAAAGAACCTATGGATAAAGCAGGGGCTTATGGTATCCAAGGATTTGGCGGATGTTTTGTACGTGAAATAAAAGGGGATTACTATACAATTATGGGCTTGCCACTATCTTTAGTTTATCAAGAACTTATGAAGATATTTTCTTGATATTTTCATATGATTTCGTTATTATAGAGTAGCGCCGCCTTGGTATAGTGGTAACACACATCCATGGTAAGGATGAGCGGGCAGT
>NZ_JAVWFO010000067.1:0-7253 GCF_036641015.1 Anaerorhabdus sp.
AAACATAAACAACGTCAAGGAAACTAGGAGGAAGATAAGATATGGCTCGTATTGCTGGAGTAGATATTCCACGTGACAAACGTGTAGTAATATCTCTAACTTATATCTACGGAATTGGACCATCAAAAGCTGAGAAGATTCTAAAAGATACAAACATTAGCGAAGATATTCGCGTTAAAGATTTAACAGATGATCAAGTTAACGCTATTCGTCAAGAAGTTGATAAGATCAAAGTAGAAGGTGACCTTCGTCGTGAAGTTCAACTTAATATTAAACGTCTAATGGAAATTGGATGTTACCGTGGAATCCGTCATAGACGTGGTTTACCAGTTCGCGGACAAAGAACTAAAACAAACGCTCGTACTCGTAAAGGACCTCGTCGTACTGTAGCGAACAAGAAGAAATAGTGATAGGAGGAAGATAAATAATGGCAAATGCAAAAACAACAACACGTAAAAAACGTGTACGTAAGAATATAGCTAAAGGCGTTGCACATATTCATTCAACATTCAATAACACAATCGTGACTATCACTGATGAAGCTGGAAACGCAATTGCTTGGTCAAGTGCTGGAGCATTAGGTTATAAAGGTTCTCGTAAATCAACACCTTATGCTGCACAAATGTGTGGTGAAGCTGCTGCAAAAGCTGCAGTTGATCACGGTATGAAAGTTGTAGAAGTAAGCGTTAAAGGACCTGGTCCTGGACGTGAAGCTGCTGTAAGATCATTACAAACTGCTGGACTTGAAATTACAGTTATCAATGATGTAACTCCAATTCCACATAACGGATGTCGTCCACCAAAACGACCTCGTGGTTAGTAAAAGATAAAGGAGGGAACACGATATGCAAAAATTTGAACGTGCCAATTTTGAAGTTAAAGAATATGTTGAATCAGACAATTACGGTAAATTTGTAATTGAGCCTCTTGAAAGAGGGTTTGGAACTACAATTGGTAATGCACTTAGACGTGTTTTACTTTCCTCATTACCGGGAGCTGCTGTTTACTGTATAAAAGTAGACGGTGTTTATCATGAATTTACATCAATTCCTGGTGTTCAAGAAGATGTTACTATGATCATCTTGAATATTAAACAATTGATTATGAAGATTGATAACGATGAAATTCATACATTAAGAATTTCTGCTAAAGGTCCATGTACTGTTACTGCAGGGGATATTATTTGCCCAGCAGGTGTTGAAATTCTAAACAAAGATCTTGAACTTGCTCACTTAGAAGTAGGTGGAGTTCTTGAAATGGAATTAAAAGCACGCAACAGCCGTGGTTATATTAGTGCTGATGGTAATAAACAACTTTACCAAGGGTCATCACAAGGTATTGGAACAGTTTATACTGACTCAATCTATACACCAGTTGATCGTATCTCTTATACTGTTGAACCTACTCGTGTAGGTCAAGACGCTAAGTATGATCGTCTAGTGTTTGAAGTATATACAAATGGTTCTATTACTCCTCAAATGTCATTGGCATTGGGATCTAAGATTCTAATTGACCACCTTGATATTTTAGCTAATATTCAAGATGCTGTAGTTGATATGGAATCTTGCATTAAAGATGCTAATGGTGAAGTAGTAAACAAAGGTCTAGTTATGATGATTGAAGATCTAGACTTATCTGTACGTTCTTATAACTGCTTAAAACGTGCAGGAATTCAAACAGTTGAAGAGTTAACTCAAAAAACTGAAGATGAAATGATGAGAGTTCGTAACTTAGGTAAGAAATCTCTTAAAGAAGTTAAAGATAAGATCTATGAATTAGGTTTTAGCTTTAAATCATTCGACTAATATAGCAAGGAGGAAATAGACAATGTGGAATCGTAAATTTGGACGCAAAGCTGACCATCGTAAAGCAATGCTTAGAAATATGGCAACATCAGTAATCCTTCATGGAAAAATTGAAACAACTGAAATGAAAGCAAAAGATCTTCGTTCTGTTGTAGATGAAATGATTACTTTAGGTAAACGTGGTGACTTGCACGCTCGTCGTCAAGCTGCTGCTTATATCCGTAATGTTGTAGCTGATGAAAAAACTGAACAAACAGTTCTTCAAAAGTTATTTGATGAAGTAGCACCTAAATACGCAGATCGTAATGGTGGGTATACTCGTGTCATCAAAACTAGATCTCGCCGTGGAGATAATGCTCCAATGGCAATCATTGAATTAGTTTAATTCAAATATAAAACTCAAGTTTAGGCTTGAGTTTTTATTTTGGTTTAACTGAATTCTGTGTAGGTAGTGTATGTAAGATAAGTTTTTGATATAATAAGCGTATGAAAAAAATATTGATACTTTTATTAACTTTATTAATTATCTCTGGATGTGATGCTAAGAAAGCAATACAACCAAGTTTTGATAATGAAACTGATTCATCTAGTCAATCACAAGTGTATGATTATTTAAATCAAAGTTTAGATAGTTTTATATTTTCAAATACCGAGTTACCAAAATTTAATAATCAAGTAGTTGATTGGAATGTTGTATCGGGAGATGCAATCATAGAGAATAATATTATTAGTAAAACTGATAATGCAGATGAATATGAAATGATTGTGTTAGAAGCTACTGTTAATGATGAATCGTATTTATTTGATAATTTGGAATTAATGGATTCAAGAGCGGCGTATGTTATGTCTTATTTTGGTGGAGATGATGAAGATAATTATCAAAATGCTAAACTGGCATATACATATAATGGGTTATTGTGGTATTTGGTAAATAACGATGAACCTATAGTAAGAGCTGAACTAGGGTCAAAACAAATAAGAGATCCATATATTGTAAGGAAGAAAAACGGTACATTTTCAATGATTGCAACACAAGGTTGGAATAATTCTTCAATTTATGTTTGGGACAGTGATGATTTATGTACATATAATAATGAGAGATTACTACAAGTAAACAAATCATCCAGTGATCAAAAGATGAGTGAGAAACAAGCATGGGCACCTGAAGCGTTCTATGATCGAATAATTGATAAATATGTTATTTATTGGTCGAGTCCCGAAGATGGTGGTATGTATTATAATTTAACATCTGATTTTAATGATATCAGTTATCCTAAACAATTATTAGACACAGGTTTTACAGTTATTGATGGAACTATTGTAAAAATAGGATATGATTATACTATCATTTTAAAAGATGAGAGAGAACCAATGGAAGAGTATTCTTCTTTATTCGTTGGGACATCAAGTACTAATTATCTTGGATTTGATACTTTTTCTGAGAATAGAATTACCGGTCATCAAAGTGAGGGACCATTTGTAATGAAGGGTGATGTCGATTATATTGTTTTTTATGATGATTATACTAGAAAACAATTCCAAGCGATGACTACAAAAGATATTAGAAGTGAAGAGTTTGAAGAATTGAATATGTTGACTGACGTAGTAGCGCCAATGATTAGCCCTCGTCACGCCAGTGTGATACCTGTTACGTGGAATGAGTTAGTTAAAATAATAAAGGAATATAAAACGGAGGACATTGAATGAAAAAGATAATAGCTTGCTGTTTAGCATTATTAATGATTACTGGTTGCAGTAAAAATGTTGAAAAAATATCAGATTCATCAGCACAATTATTAAATGATGCGATTATTAAATCCAAAGAGTTGAAAAACTATACTAAAAATGAAACACTTGAAGTTAAACTTGAAGTTGATGGAACTACTAATTATGATACAACGTCTGTTATTGAAAGTTATATTAATAACAATGATAATCAAAATGAAGCAAAGTCCAAAATGTATGTTTCTGTAACAGGTGTTGGAGAAAGTGCAATACAACTTTGGATAAAAGATGGTAAATTTTATATTGAAAGTGATGGGTCACGTTTTGTACAAGAAGGTACATTTGAAGAATATGAATCACAATTAGGCGAAAGTGATTTTACAAAACTAATCGAAGGTTTTGACTTTCTTTATGGAACTGAAGAAAAAAGTGGGAAAAACACAATTTTAAAGTTTAAATTAAATGAAACACAAGTCATGAATATTTTAGCATCACAGGGAGAAATATTTGAAGAAGTTGAATATAAAGAAAACACAAATTTAATGGCGTTCACAATTGATGAAAATAAATACATCGTAGAAATTCATTTGGATTTAAATATTGAAATTATTGAGCAAGATACTATAATAAATAGTATTGTAAAGTTAGATTACAATATTTCGGATATTAATAAAACGGTAGTAGAATTTCCGGAGAACTTGGCTGAATTTGCTAGTGCTAAGCAAACGAATGATGATAATCAAAATGAATTGATGAAGGCGTTGATGGAGTTATACAATTACGAGGAAGTTGAACCAGGGATCATTCAATATGATTGGGGTAGCGAAATCTATGAATTTAACTTCAATAAAAAGGAATTCAATTTGATTAGTGAATTTGGCACTTATACATATAACTGGTCAGATAAGACAGGTTATCTTGGTGGCGTGTGCACTTACAACTTCGATAAAAGTGAAAATATTGGGTGTTCAGATGAAGAAACAGCAAACATTCAATTAGCAAAAGAAATATTTGATTCAGAGTGTCAAGCTAGTGGTGTTTCACCAAGCTCATTAAATTAGAAATTAGGGGGAAAAGGATATGAGAGCAGTACTTTCAGTAGTTGGTAAAGATAGAACAGGTATTTTAGCATTAGTGAGTAATGAGTGTTTGCAATTTGAAGCGAACATTGAAGATGTATCTCAAACAGTTATGCAAGATGTATTTAATATGTTCATGATTGTAGATATTAATAAAGATACAGAGGAATTTTTGAAATTTGTAAATCATATTGAACAAGTAGGTAAAGAAAATAATCTTGTAATTCATGTTATGCATGAAGATATTTTTAATGCAATGCATACAATATAGGTGATGATATGTTAAATACAAATAAAATAGCTGAGACTATAAAAATGATCCAGGAAGAAGATTTGGATATACGTACAATTACAATGGGTATATCATTGCTTGATTGTGCAGATACTGATATTAAGAAATCTTGTGAGAAAGTTTATAACAAAATTGTTACTAAAGCAAAAGATTTAGTTCAAGTTGGTGAAGAAATATCACGTGAATACGGGATTCCTATTATAAATAAGAGAGTATCTGTAACACCAATTAGTATTTTAGTTGATGTAAGCGGAGGAGATCCTGTAGAATATGCTAAAACACTTGATAGAGCGGCAGAAACTGTAGGTGTAAATTTTATTGGTGGATTCTCGGCATTAGTACAAAAAGGGATGACACCAGGAGAAAAGAAATTAATTGAATCAATTCCTGAGGCATTAGCCCAAACAAGTAAAGTATGTAGCAGTGTTAATATTGGTTCAACTCGTGCTGGTATTAATATGGATGCGGTTAAGATAATGGGACAGGTGGTTGTGGATTGTGCAGAAAAAACAAAAGACAATCAGTGCCTAGGAGCTGCTAAACTAGTGGTATTCTGTAATGCAGTAGAGGATAATCCATTTATGGCTGGGGCATTTCATGGCATTTCAGAAGCAGAAGTAGTGTTAAATGTTGGTGTATCAGGACCAGGTGTAGTTCGTAGTGCAGTTGCTAAAGCAGGAAAAGATTGTACAATGGATGAAATTGCGGAAATTATTAAGAAAATAGCATTCAAAATAACTCGTATGGGACAATTAGTTGGAACAGTAGCAAGCGAAAGACTTGGAATTCCATTTGGTATTGTTGATTTATCTCTTGCTCCAACTCCAGCGGTAGGAGATTCAGTGGCATATATATTAGAAGAAATGGGTCTAGAACAATGTGGAGGACCTGGCACTACAGCTTGTTTGGCAATGTTAAATGATGCTGTTAAAAAAGGTGGAGTCATGGCTAGTGGGAATGTTGGGGGACTAAGTGGTGCATTTATACCGGTATCAGAGGATGCTGGTATGATAGAAGCTGCGCGTTCAGGAGCATTGACACTAGAAAAATTGGAAGCAATGACAGCGGTATGCTCTGTGGGTCTAGATATGATTGTAGTACCTGGAGATACAACCCCTGAAGTTATTTCAGGTATTATTGCAGATGAAGCAGCAATCGGTATGGTAAATAGCAAAACAACAGCAGTTCGCATTATTCCTGCAATTGGTTGTGGCGATAGTGATGAACTTGAGTTTGGTGGGTTATTAGGTAGTGGACCAATTATGAAGATAAGTAAAGTATCACCAAAAGTTATGATTAATCGTGGTGGTAGAATACCTGCACCACTTCAAAGTTTAAAGAACTAAGATAAAAGTCATTCATTTCGAATGACTTTTATACAATGTTAAATAACTTTGCGTAATTTCCAATGGAATTTGATAGTTGATTTATGAAGTAAAATTTATACTTTTCCTAGGAGGTGTTCTATGAGCATAGGTAGTAAAATATACGAGTTAAGGAAAAAACAGAATTTATCACAGGAGGGACTTGCGGAGAAGCTGGAAGTAACAAGGCAAACAATTTCAAATTGGGAATGTGATGAAACAATTCCTGATTTAAAATATGCGAATCAACTAGCACAAGTTTTTCATGTTAGTGTAGATTATTTAGTAGGGAATGATTGTCTTCAACCGACAATAGAAAAAGTGAGTAATATTGAAAAACTAGCAGGAATAATTATTAAGCTAATTAAGTATTTGGGAATTGTATTAATCGCACTCATTTTAATAGGATTTATTTCTATATTATTTTTTATGAATAACAAACAAACAAACAAATGTTACTAAAGATGGTGGCTACTCTTATGCATTGCTTTCATGTCGAGTGGGTGAGAACACATATGATATAAGCATTGGTGATAACGGCTTCTATGATTGCAAGGGATGTAGTGATAAGATGAATGTTTATTTAAATGATATTACAGAATGGCCTACACGAGATGAGGGTGTTAAAAATATTGAAAAATATTTTAAAGAAAATGGTGGAAGTTGCGAATAGTATTATTAAAATATAGTGATGATTTAAGCAAAGTTATTCAAAGAATATATTGAATAACTTTTTTTTGAAAAAAATGTAAAAAAAATTAAAATAGTGCTTGCATATGTTTCCAGTGTGTTATATACTAACAAAGCTGACACGGAGTGCTAGCAAAAAAGAGTCTTAAAACAAGTTAAAATATTTTGAAAAAAATAAAAATAATGCTTGCATTAAGTTCTCAAATGTTATACAATAAACAAGCTGAACCGCTAAAGGAAATCAGCAAGCGATCTTTGAAAACTGAATAGGAAATTAAACAACGAACGTCAATAAAAA
>NZ_JAVWFO010000068.1:0-7223 GCF_036641015.1 Anaerorhabdus sp.
AAGTCATCTCAAACTTTTATTTATTTCATTTGTCTACTTGACAGGGTGCTGATCACATTGGTTTGCCCTTTCTTAATTTATTTAAACAAAAATGATGAGGAGCGATTATTTTTATTAACACGTGATAGACGTTCTAGTTACTTATTTGCAAAGTCATTATATTTTTGCTTAACAGAACCAACAAGTATATTTGAAACTTATAAAAATTATATTGTTACGATGGATTCTGTAAATTTAGAAAAAACTATGCAAATATTTGATGATGCATTTAATAAATCAGCTGGAGCGCTTCAAAAAATTATAGATCAAAGTAAATATTCATCATATGATGGACTTAGAGCAGATGCAATGAGCATTGCAACTGAAGTAAAAGATGGTGCATTTGATAAGATTAGACCTTTAGAAGATAAAGAAATAATTATTAGAGAAGCCGTTGGGGTATGGTTCTTACTAAAAAAATTGGTATATGTTCAATACATGGTAAACAAGGCAATTCTTGAATCTCGTTATCAAGGAGATGTGAAGAAGCAAAGAGCACAAGCTCGTGAATATAGCAAAGCGATCCCGTTTATTGCTTATAGTGAGTTGTGGCGTTGTTCTGGTGAGAATTTGCCATCTAACAAAGAGAATACTGAAGAAGAGTAACGATAAACGATTAAGTTTACCGTTATTTTTTTTCGCTTGATTGTTTACGATATTCATTGGGAGACATATTAAATTGCTTCTTAAATGATTGAGCAAAGTAGGATTGTGATGACATTCCTATAATATTAGCAATTTGCGCAATTGAATGATTAGTTGTTTTGAGTAACATGCAAGCTTCTTTTAAACGCTTATAATTCAAATAGTTAATAGGAGTCATACCAGAGTACTTTTTAAATGTATGCACTAAGTAGTATTTATTAATGTAAGACATCTCAGCTAATTCATCTAAATTTATGTTTTCACTGAAGTGTTGGTCCAGGTACTGTTTAACATAAGCACATTCATGTGAAATTTTATTAGATGTTTCAATTATTAACTCTGATTTGGTTCTTCTAATAATATTCATGATTAAAACTTCTAGTAAATTTTGCGATATTAAATCATAATAATCGGACTTATTTGAAGCTTCTTGCAATAAAGTTTTAATAAAAAACAAAATTTCATGTTTATAGTCCTCGTAATTGTGTAAACTAGATAGTTGTACATCGCCAGAATCACCTGCTAGGATTGAAATACCTTCAATACCTAAAACAATGTATTCTAAAGGTGATTCATCTTTTGATGATTCCGTGTGATTAATATTACTGTTTACAATTACCAAATCATCTTCTGAAACATCTAACATGCGATCTTCAACATGGAAACGTCCCTTTCCTTGGAGTACATAAAATAACTCTGTAAAGGGGTGGGTATGCATAATAGAGTGCCAGTCAGTATCAAATCTAGCTCTGGTAACATATAATAATCGACAATTTATTTTTGAAAGTGTTGAGTAATTTATTTCGTATTGTGTATTTCCCATATGGTTTCCTCAGTTTCTATATTTTAATAATATTGAATTATTTTATAAAAAGCAATATATATAAAAAATAGAACAATATAAATATAGTGATATTTCATTAATATTACTATACTAAAATTAACAAAGGCGTAAGCCGGGAGGAAAAGAAATGAAAAAACTAGTATCATTATTACTATCTGGTCTTTTGTTAGTTTCTATCGCAGGTTGCTCATCAGCACCTAAGACAGAAGGCGAAACAGGAACTACTGAAGGAGACGCAACAACAGAAGTACTAAAAATCGCTGGTCTTGACGGTGGTTATGGAACAGCTGGTTGGGAAGCAGTAGCAAAAGCTTTCGAAGAAAAAGAAGGAGTTAAAGTAGAACTTCAACTTGAAAAGAATATTGCTGAAACTTTACGTCCAGTAATTACTTCTGGAAAGAACGTACCTGATATTATTTATTTATCAGTTGGATCTGAAGGAAAACTTACAGATGCAATGGTAGCTGAAAAACAAATCACTGACATTACAGATGTATTAGCAATGACAATTCCTGGTGAAGAAGGAACTGTACAAGATAAAATTTTACCTGGTTTCACTGATGCATTAACATCAAGTCCTTATGGAGATGGTAAATTATACTTAGCTCCAATGTTCTATTCACCTTGTGGATTATTCTACAATGCTGGATTATTTGAAGAAAAAGGTTGGGAAGTTCCAACAACTTGGGATCAAATGTGGGAATTAGGAGACAAAGCTAAAGCAGAAGGTATTGCATTATTTACATACCCTACAACTGGTTACTTTGATGCATTCTTCTCAGCATTAATTAATGCTACAGCAGGTCCTGAAGTTTATACTAAATTAATGAACTACGATGCAGATGCATGGCAATTACCAGAAGTTAAACAAGCATTCGAAATCGTTGGAAAACTTGCTTCTTATACAGAAGAAAATACAGTAGCTAATGCTAACAAAGATGGTTTCACAAAGAACCAACAATTAATTCTTGATAACAAAGCATTATTCTGTCCAAACGGAACTTGGTTACCAGGTGAAATGGCAGAAGCTCCAAGAGCTGAAAACTTCAAATGGGGATTCACAGCATTACCAGCAGTTAAAGATGGTGGAGATGGATACTCAACAACTTTCTCTGAACAAATGTATATCCCTACATCTGCAACAAATCCAGAATTAGCTAAAAAATTCATCGCATTCGCATATTCAGATGAAGCAACTAAATTATTCATCGAAAATGGTGGAGCAGTTATGCCTACAACAACAGCATCAGGTATGCTTGCAGGTACAGACAATGAACTTTACTACTCAGTATATGACAACGGAGCTAAAGCTAACGCTGTAGGATTCGCTGCTCATGATGCAGTTGAAGGTGTTGATTTAACTTCTGCTGAAGGTATCATTTATGGAACAGTTAACTCAGTAGTTACTGGTGATAAGACTGTTGAAGATTGGTACAACGGTGTAGTTGAAGCAGTTAAAAAATTTAACTAATTAAAATTAAATTATGTTGTAATAGCGGTGCTTGACGCCGCTATTACTTTCTTAGAAAGGGGAAACTTATGCGTAAAACGAAACAAAAGTCGTGGTTTATTGCTTTATGCATGATACCGTCATTACTTTTATTTACTATATTCATGGTTATTCCAACTATTAATGTATTTACAATGTCACTTTATAAGTGGGGAGGTTTATCTCCAAATAAATCTTTTGTAGGAATCAATAACTTCAAAATTTTATTTGAGGATATGAACTTTATACGTTCACTTCAAAATACGTTATTCTTAATTGCAATTGTAACTATTGTTACTTTAGCGGTAGCGATTGTATTCGCATCGATACTTGTTCGTGAGAAAATTAAAGGACAAAATTTCTTTAGAATTGTGTTTTACATTCCTAATATTTTGTCAGTAGTAGTTATCTCGGCAATCTTTAGTGCGATTTATGATCCAAGTAATGGGTTATTAAATAGTCTTATTAGTTTGTTTAAACCAGAAACATGGACAACAATCAAATTCCTAGGTGATCAAAAAATAGTTATTTATGCAATTGCAGGCGCAATGATATGGCAAGCGGTTGGATATTATATGGTTATGTATATGGCAAGTATGAGTTCTATCTCAGTTCACTTATATGAGGCAGCTGATTTAGAGGGCGCAAGTAAAACTACCCAATTCTTTAATATTACACTTCCATTAGTGTGGTCAAATATTCGTACAACACTAACATTCTTTATCATAAGTACTGTTAACTTAAGTTTCTTATTTACTAAAGTAATGACAAGTGGTGGACCAGATGGAGCAAGCCAAACAGTATTAGGCTACTTATATAAACAAGCATACGACAATGTAAGTTATGGTTATGGTATGGCAATTGGTGCAACAGTCTTTATAATTTCATTTATCCTAAGTGCAATTGTTAATAAAGCAACTGAAAGAAAAGTAATTGAGTACTAGGGGGATAATATGAAAAAGAAAAATAATGTAAAGATATATAAAATATTTATTTATATTGCACTATTAGCGGTAGCAATTTCTATTATTGTTCCAGTGGCTTGGGTATTTATGGCATCTTTAAAAGAGAATGCCGAATTCTATACTAATCCTTGGACATTACCAAAAGGTATCTATCTTCAAAACTTTATTAATGCATTTAACAAAGCGAACATGGGTGAGTATTTCTTAAACTCAGTGTTAGTAACAGCGATTGCATTAATAATATTATTGGTAGTTGCCTTACCAGCTGCATATGTACTAGCGCGTTATGAATTCAAATGCAAAAAGATTATTAATGCATTATATATGGCAGGATTATTCATTAATGTTAACTATATTGTAGTACCTATATTCTTGATGTTACTTGATTGGGATGATGTAGTATACCAGTTCTTTAAAACATCATTCTTCTTAGATAATATCTTTGTGTTAGCTGTTATCTATGCAGCCACAGCAATACCATTTACTGTTTATCTATTAACAAGTTATTTCAGAACATTACCAAAAACATATGAAGAAGCAGCTTATATCGATGGATGTAGTTACTTCCAAACAATGACTAGAATTATGATACCGATGGCTAGACCAAGTATTGTAACAGTTATCTTATTTAATTTCTTAGCATTCTGGAATGAATATATTATTGCATTAACATTATTACCAGGAGTAAGTAAAACATTACCGGTAGGTTTAATGAACTTATCACAAGCAGCACGTGGTAAAGCTGAATACGGTATGTTGTACGCTGGGTTAGTAGTTGTTATGTTACCAACATTAATTTTATATATGATGGTACAAAAGAAACTAACACAAGGTATGACAGTCGGTGGAATTAAAGACTAGGAGGAAATTATGGGCAAATTAACAAGAGAAAAACTAATCATGATGTTAATCGTATTCATAATTTCATTTGCACTAGTTTTCATTGGGCAAAGAAATACAGGATACGCTGGTTTAGCAACCGAAGTAGTAGGAGTCATTGGCTTGATCTTCTTACTTTATTATTACAATGCACAATACAAATGAAGGAGAATATATGATTAAAGGCGGACGTTTAACAATTCCTACAGATTTAGATATGATTAAAGAAACATTAGCATTAAAAGAAGAATTAGATGCTGATGCAATTCGTGACTGTGATGGAACAATAATGCCAGATGAATTACTTGAAAGTAATGGCAAAATATATGCAACATACTATACAACAAGAAAAGATAACGAATGGGCGGAAGCAAACCCAGAAGAGGTACAACAAGAGTATTTAATTACAGATCGTTATACTGCAAGAAATACAACGTTAGAAATTAAACTAATGCATGGATTTCATACTCAACAATTAAAAGTAAATGAAATTGATGATCCAAAAGAATGGTGGGAAGTAATTGATAGAACTACTGGAGAAATAGTTCCTACTGATAAATGGAATTATGTATCTGAAACAGGCTGTGTAGTTATTGAAACTATAAAATATCATGAATATACAGTAAGCTTTCTAGCGTTCCTTATTTGGGATCCAGTTCATATGTATAACTTTATTACTAATGATTGGAAGGATGCACCTCATCAATGTACATTTGATGTTCGTCAACCTAAAACACAAGCACATGTAAAAGAAAAACTACGTCAATTTTGTATAGACAATCCACATATTGATGTAATTAGATTCACAACATTCTTTCATCAATTTACATTAACATTTGATGATCAAAAAAGAGAAAAATATGTTGAGTGGTTTGGCTATAGTGCAAGTGTAAGTCCTTATATTTTAAGACAATTTGAAAAATGGGCAGGATATAAATTCAGACCAGAGTTTATTGTGGATCAAGGATATCACAATTCTATATTTAGAATTCCTAGTAAAGAATTCAGAGATTTTATTGAATTTCAACAAATTGAAGTTAGTAAATTAGCTAAAGAATTAGTGGATATTGTTCATAGCTATGGTAAAGAAGCAATGATGTTTTTGGGAGATCATTGGATTGGTACAGAACCTTTTGGTAAACACTTTGAAAATATTGGATTAGATGCAGTAGTAGGATCAGTAGGTAATGGTGTTACAATGCGTATGATTTCAGATATTAAAGGTGTTAAGTATACAGAAGGTAGATTCCTACCATATTTCTTCCCAGATGTATTTAATGAAAATGGAGATCCTATTAAAGAAGCAAATGAAAATTGGCTTCAAGCACGTCGTGCAATGTTAAGAAGTCCATTAGATCGTATTGGTTATGGTGGATATTTAAAACTTGCTGTTGAGTGGCCAGGATTTATTGATACAATTAAAAATGTTATTAGCGAATTTAGACAAATTCATGAATATACAAATCAAACTAAATCTTATACAGCACCATTTAAAGTAGCTATTTTAAATTCGTGGGGTAGTATTCGAAGATGGATGAATAACCAAGTGCATCACGCTATTTGGTATCGTGAAATTTATAGTTATGTTGGTGTTATTGAATGTTTAAGCGGTATGCCAATTGATGTAGAATTTATTAGTTTTGACGATGTACGTAATGGTATTGATTCAGATATCAAGGTTATTATTAATGCTGGTACTCAAGGTACATCTTGGACAGGCGGAGATAATTGGATTGATGAAGAGATTGTAACTAAGATTAGAGAATTCGTTGATCTTGGTGGAGGATTTATCGGGGTAGGAGAACCAACATCTTATCAACACCAAGGAAGATTCTTCCAATTGAGTGATGTAATGGGTGTGGATAAAGAAGTTGGATTCACTCTAAGTCATGATAAATACAATACACTAAATGCTAAACACTTTATCTTAGAAGATATTGAAGAGCCAGTAGATTTTGGAGAAGGTATGGCAAGCATTTATGCGCAAGGTGATAATTATCAAGTGCTTGCGATGGATCAAAAATATTGCCAATTAGTAACTAACCAATATGGAAAGGGTAGAAGTGTTTACTTTGCAGGTCTACCATATTCTCCACAAAACTGTCGTTTACTTCTTCGTGCAATATATTTTGCAGCAAGTGAAGAAAACAATATGAAAAAATACTTTGTAACAAATATGAATACCGAAATCGCTGCATTCCCATCGGTAAACAAAGTAGTTATCATTAATAACTCAAATAATGATGTTAAAACAGATTTATACATTGAAGGAAAAGTCCATGGAACTTATGATTTAAAGGCTATGGAAATGAAATGGATCGAATTATAAGATAAAGGCAGATGGTATTCTGCCTTTTTATTA
>NZ_JAVWFO010000069.1:0-6797 GCF_036641015.1 Anaerorhabdus sp.
GTACTTTCCATACTGGAGGGGTTGCATCAGGTAATGATGGGGATATCACTCAAGGTTTACCTCGTGTTGAAGAATTATTCGAAGCACGTTGTCCAAAACATGTAGCTGTTCTTGCTAAAATCGATGGTGAAATCACTGAAATCGCTGAACTTGAAGGCGGAACAGGTATGCATATTATCGTTACTAATGAAAAAGAAAGTATCGAACATAAGTGTGACTTAACACAAAATATTCGTTCTTGGATGAAAGTTGGAACTGTTGTTAAAGCAGGGGACAAACTTACTGAAGGACAAGTAAATCCAAAAGAATTACTTGAAGTTGCAGGTGTTCAAGAAGTACAAAAATATATCCTAAAAGAAGTTAAGAAAGTTTATGCTTCTCAAGGTATCGATATTTCCGATAAACATATTGAAGTAATGATTCGCCAAATGTTAAAGAAAGTTGTAATCGTTGATGGTGGAGACACTGGATTAACAACAGGACAAACATTAAGTATTCAACGTATGACTGATATTAATACAGGAGTATTATTAAGTGGCAAACGTCCTGCTAAGTTTGGACCTACTCTACTTGGTATTTCAAAAGCTTCAGTTGAAACTGACTCATTCTTATCAGCAGCATCATTCCAAGAAACTACAAAAGTTCTTACAGAAGCTGCTATTAAAGGTAAGATTGATGGACTACACGGATTAAAAGAAAATGTTATTATTGGTAAATTAATCCCTGCAGGTACAGGATCAGACTTTGAAAGAGAAAGTACTACACGTATTAAAGAAAGAGCTGCTGAGTTACGTTTAGAACGTGAATTAGCAAATGCTGAATACGATGATGAAGATGAACTTCCAAAAGAAGTTACTTCTGTTCAAGATGATTTAGATAGTGAAGACATCGAAGATGTACTAACTGAAGAAATCGTTGAAGAAGCAGTACAAGAATAACATAAGCAGTCTCATCAATTGATGAGACTGTTTTATATTTACAATGACAGAATATATGATAAAATAAAACAGGGAATGATGATCTCCCTTGCATATTGCAAAACCGCTTTTATAGCTGATGACGTCTAGTTCTCTTTTGAACTTGTCATTAGCTTTTTATTTTTTGGAGGATAGACTATGTTAGTTAGTGTGGCGTTAATACTTGTTTTTGGTTTATTATTTTCAAATTTATTCACAAAACTAAAATTACCGGGATTTATTGGAATGATCATTGTGGGAATTATTTTGGGTGGAAGTTTTTTAAATGTCATTGATGATAAGATATTAGCTATATCGTCAGAAATAAGACAAATTGCACTTATCATTATATTGACACGTGCAGGTTTAACACTTAAGCTTGATGATTTAAAAAAAATTGGAAGACCCGCATTTTTTATGAGCTTTTTACCGGCAACATTTGAAATAATTGGTTGTACAATACTGGGACCAATATTATTGGGGGTCACACCACTAGAGGGTATGTTAATTGGGTGTGTATTAGGAGCAGTATCACCAGCAGTAGTGGTACCAAGAATGATTAAATTCACGGAAGAAGGATATGGTCAAAAAAAGAAAGTACCTCAACTTGTATTAACTGGGGCATCATTTGATGATGTTTTTGTAATTGCGCTATTTACTGTTGTATCTACTTTTGTACAATCAGGTACAGTTAATTTAACAAGTGTTATTCAAGTTCCTATCGCAATAGGAAGTGGAATTTTATTAGGAATTGCTTGGGGATATGTGTTTCAACTGTTCTTTAAAAAATTACACATGAGAGATTCTGTTAAGCTATTATTAATACTAGCATTCTCATTCTTCGCAGTAGGATTTGAAAAAGAAATATCAACTGTATTACCATTCTCTGCATTAATTGCGGTAATGAGTATGGCTATATCGATTAATATATTCTATCCAAAACTAGCGAACAGACTATCATCAAAATATAATAAATTATGGGTAGCGGGAGAAGTATTCCTTTTTGTGCTAGTAGGTATTAGTGTCGAAGTAAGTTTTGCAATTAAAGCAGGTATTGGAACAGTAATATTAGTAATTGGTGCATTGATATTTAGAATGGTTGGAGTTTTTGTAAGTTTGATTAAAACAGGATTTACAATAAATGAAAAATTATTCTGTATGATTTCTTATTTACCTAAGGCGACAGTTCAAGCGGCAATAGGTGGTATACCATTAGCAATGGGATTAGCATGTGGAGAAATTGTATTAACAATTGCAGTAATTGCAATTTTGATAAGTGCACCACTTGGCGCAATACTAATTGATAATATTGGTAAACGGTTATTAGTACAAGATACAATTTAAAGCATCACAAATGAAGGTTTTTCTCTTTGGTGTTATTATAAAATTAATCAGTAAACTAACTGATACCTAGTTTTAACCAAGGAGGGAACATATGAAAAAACTAAAAAAGGTTTTAATATTAGGAAGTATCATCATAGCAGCGGGAATACTTGTGGGGTGTACAACAAAAAAAAGTGAAAAACTACCCAGTGAAGACTACTCAGTAACAATTGATGATAAAAAGTATTCAATTCCATTTAAACTAATGGACTTAACTAAAAATCAAGTAACTGTTTATGGAGATCAAGGTGGTATAGACTTATTAGTGCCAGATGAAACATTTTATAATGTAATTGCACAAGCTTTGAATCAAGATTTATTTACCATAGATGTAAAAACAATGAATAATGCAGAAACTAATATGAATGATGCACTTGTTATTGGGTTAGAGTTAAAGAGTTATGACAACAATTTAAGTACTGCATTAATTGGTGGAGATTTAAAATTAAATCAAGCTACAATTGATGATGTTATTAACAAGTATGGAAAAGGTTTTGAAGTTGAAAGCGGGAATCTTGATAAACCAAATGAATATCTAGTTATCGATTACACATCTGGTGGAAAAGATATCGTATTTACATTTGATGAAGGTAAACTTAGAGGTTTCGAAATCGAATTAAATGATTAGATTTAGAATTGCGATTTGAAATATAATCGCATTTTTATTTTCTTAAGCAAGAAAATTCTTGCGTGAATAGACTCATCAGTCTAAAATTAAAACAGATAGTTGGAGGAATAAATATGAAATATATCGATCGAGTATTAAATGAGATGCGAGCTAAAGATACAAATCAGCCAGAGTTTATACAAGCCCTTGAGGAAGTTTTAGGTTCAGCAGAAGTAATCTTTAAGAAACATCCTGAATATGAAAAGATGGCGGTATTAGAACGTTTAGTAGAACCGGAAAGAATTATTCAATTCAAAGTACCTTGGGTTGATGATTCTGGATTTACGCATGTTAATCGTGGCTATAGAGTACAATACAATAGTGCATTGGGTCCATATAAAGGTGGATTACGTTTCCATCCAACTGTTAACTTATCAGTGCTAAAATTCTTAGGATTTGAACAAGTATTTAAAAACGCATTAACTACTTTGCCTATTGGTGGAGGTAAAGGTGGAAGTGATTTCAATCCTAAAGGTAAAAGCGATGCTGAAATAATGCGATTTTGTCAAAGTTTTATGCTGGAACTATACCGCCATATAGGACCAGATATCGATGTGCCAGCTGGTGATATGGGAGTAGGTGGAAGAGAAATTGGATACCTATATGGACAATATCGTAGAATTCGTGGTACAAGTGAACGAGGAGTATTAACTGGCAAAGGTATTGGCTATGGTGGATCACTTGCACGTAAAGAAGCTACCGGGTATGGATTAGTTTATTTCTTATTGGAAATGCTAAAAGAGAATAAAATAGATCCAGTAGGCAAAAAAGCAATCGTATCTGGCAGTGGGAATGTTGCGATTTATGCAGCTGAAAAAGCAATGTCTAATGGTATACATGTAATTGCGATGAGTGATTCTCAAGGTTATATCGTTGATGATGAATTGGATTTAAAAGTTGTTAAGAAAATTAAAGAAGAGTTACGTGGATCTTTAAAGGATTATCCTAAGTTGGCTAAACATGGTCAATATTTTGAAGGATCTGTATATGATGCAAAACTTAAAGTAGAAATAGTTTTACCTTGTGCTACCCAAAATGAAATTGATTTAAAACGCGCTAAGGCAATTGTAGCTGGTGGCTGTATTGCGGTTGCAGAAGGAGCTAATATGCCTGACAACAATGATGCAATTAAATATTATTTAGAAAAAGATATTCTTTTTGCACCAGGTAAAGCATCTAACGCAGGTGGGGTAGCAACATCTGCACTTGAAATGAGTCAAAATAGTTTGAGATACAATTGGACATTTGAAGAGGTAGATGAAAAGTTACAAGGTATTATGGTAGCAATTCATCAACAATGTATTGATGCAATGAAACAATATCGTTTAGGTAAAAAGAATTATGTTGCTGGAGCAAATGTTGCAGGAATGACAAAAGTTATCGACGCAATGATTGCGCAAGGTGATTATTAAGCTGCAACTTATCAACTAAAATTGCAACTTACTGAAAAGTGAGTTGTTTTTTTATCTATAAGAAGTTATTCTTACATTAATGGAAGGGGTAACTTATGAAAGTAAAAGTAATTACTAATCTTGAATTTGAAGATGAAATACTAATTCAATGTAAAAATATAACCCCGGAAATACAGAGGGTTATCGATTTATTAGAAAATCAAAATAAAAAAATAGAATGTAGTGATATAAATAATCAAAAGTTCTATATTAATCCAATCGATGTGTTATATATAGAGAGTATTGATGGCACAACTTATATTTATACAAGTGATAAAATAGGTAAAACTAGATCGTCGCTACAAGAATTAGAAGAAGAGTATTCTACTGCCGATTATTTTAGAGGTGCTAAAAATCTAATTGTAAACATTCAACATATTGATAGTTTGAAGAGTCAACTAAACGGAAGAATTATTGTTACATTAGACAATCAAGAAATGTTAGTCATATCAAGACACTATGCAAGATTATTTAAACAAAAATTAAAAGGAGAACAACATGAAAAAATTTAGAGATTTCTTTCTATGGTCAATGAACATGAAATTATATATGGGTATTTATTTCTCGGCTGTTATTTTCTTAGCAGGATTTATGTATTTTGTACAAGGTAAATATGAAATGACATTTTTGACCATTTTTACAGGAATCATGGCAAGCTTTGTAGTAGCATTGCTTCAAGTAACAATGTTAGATGATCGTTGTGACTATTCAAAAGGTATCCTGTTTACAAAATCTTTATCATGGTTAGTGATTTGTACAATTATATTTGGTGGAACTGCTTATGCATTTAAATGGTTTGAAGGATTACCTGATATTAACTATCTAATCTATATCATAACAATGGCAATTGGATTAATATTTATGTTACTAGGTGAAAAGTATGAACAGGAAGCAAGTACTGAGAAACTAAACGAAGCGTTAAAAAACTATAAAAGAAAATAAAATGCCAATGCACATTAGAGTGCACGGGCATTTTTGTTTATATTTTATAGTAATAAACTATTTGATAGTAATTAGAATCAAGAGCAGGTTTTAATGCGACTTCCCAAGTTGTTAACAAATGTAAATTATCAGATGCGGCATTATACATCTCTTCTTGACTATAAATAGTGTCTGATATAACAATGAAATCTTTATCAGCTAGTTTGTTTGAAACAAGCGTATAGGGGGTTACTTGGACTATAATTTCATCGGGCGAAGAAGAAATTTCTTTATAAATTAAACCATAAGCATTTGTAGAAAAGGCCCCAGAAAGTACTTCACCTACAAATGTTTCCTCATCGTTACTTTGAACAATTCCATTACTGAGTTTCTTAGTTTCTAAAATACTTATTGGTTCTCTATTTAGTAAAGTAGCGAGAAGATGATTCACTCTAGATTGTGTTAATACTACATAATAACCTTCTCCTTTAATGCCTTGATTTATAAAAAGCTCATCTTTTTGATTGTTTATGTTAGCACACCTTCTATTAACACATTGATATTCTGGAAAAATTGACAATAGACCAGCAAGTAATTGCTCGCTAGATGGATTTTCATCCTCAATAAAGAAAAACAGTAGAGAGATCTTAACCGCAGGTGGTAAATCTTTTGTATTTTTCAATTCACCATCATTTACTTTAATAGTTCCAACTTTAGTAATGTAATCAGTTTTTAAAGGTTTTTGACGTTCGTTATCGCTATCCATCCACTCTTGAATACGGTCATCAACAAGCAATATTGCTTGAGAAGGGTGTTGGTAATTTGGATCATTATTGATAATTTGATTAATCAATATGCCTAATGATTTTAGTTTAGATTGTTCCAATAAATATTCATTCAATAATATTTTTGCAGAATCTAGTGTTTTATTATATAAGTCATCTAAAAATTCTATTTTTGTTTTTGTCTTTGTATCATTGATTTGTAAATTTTTTATATCAAACTGTAAATCAAAATTTTGATTATCATTTGTAATCAAACTACCATCAATAACACTGTTTGCATAAGAGTTTGAATTAAAATTTAAAAATAAAGATGCAGATTTTTCTTTGCCATCTTTATTGTATTTGATTACATAGGGATCCGGTGTAAAACTGAAAATAACATTTTCATTTGGTTGTATTCTAATTTTGTATATATAAGTTCCATCTAGATTAATAGAATATAAATTTTCACTGATAGTATATGTTATTTTTGTATTCGTGCTAATAAAGGAATCAAGATACTCCGAATTATTTATTAATTTGTCAATTTCTTCGTTTTGTTTTTCTGTTAATTCAAATCTAGTTTTTGGTGTTGTTGTTACGGTTGTTTCACTTGGTTTAGGTTGAACTGTTGTAGAAGAACAACCAGTAATTA
>NZ_JAVWFO010000070.1:0-6724 GCF_036641015.1 Anaerorhabdus sp.
TGTCTTTCAACATTATTCCATTAATTGTATTCATGCTTTCCTCCGTTAGCCTATAACTTTAACACCTTGAACATACACATTAACAGCGCTAAGCTCTAATTGAAGTGTTTTTTCAAGAATGTATTTCACTTTCTTTTGTACTTCAGAAACGACTTCAGAAATCTTAACACCGTATCCTAAAATTACATATACATCTAATTCCAGACCATTATCCGTTTTGCGCACAACAATCCCTTTAGAGAAATTTTCGATTTTTAATAATTCAGCCCAACCATCACGAAGGAACTTCTTTGAAGCCATACCAACGACTCCATAACATTCTGTAACAACCCCACCTGTAAGCGACGCGATTGCTTCTTCAGAAATATTGATATTTCCAAGATTTGTTACCTTTTCTATAGACATAGTATCTCCTCCTAGCCTCTAAATATTATACCAAAAACCATAAGATTATCAAATTTTATACTATAAAATAGTAGGTTTTTAATACATTTCTACTCTGTTTTCCCTGTTTGAGATGCAATATATGCTTCATAATCATCTTCTACACCTATTGGAATTAATATTTTTTGACCATTACCATCCAATATGAAATTACCAGCATCATCCGTAAAATACTTCTTTTCTACTGGATCACCGTATTGATTTACTACAATATTACCCAATTCATCTAACCAGTATTCTTTTTCCTCTGCAACTAAATCCCAAGGACAAGTTGAAGTAAATGCCACTTTTAAACTTTCATCAGAATAAATACATTGACCATTTCCTATAAAATCTGATGCAATTTCATTGTATGAATTAATCATTTCTAAGGAATAGTAACTTGCAAAAAAGTTGTTTCCATCACGCATAAATAAGCGAATTGTATTTTCATCGTAGGACATTGAATATTGTGAAACTTCCGAGATTGATTCTATAATATTACGATCTACTTTTTGAAATGCTTTTGCAATATGAAGCAATTGTTCCTCTGTTTCAAAACCATCAATGTATGGAACTTTTGCAATGATATCTAAATACTCAGAAGCCAAAGGAACCGATTTACCATTTGTCAGTAATAACTCCCCTTGCTCTAAATAGCGATATCCAAATGGTGTTTCTTCTTCTATTTCTATTTCGATTACCCCTTGATTTTTATGACGAACCGTTGCATTTTTAATCAATTCTGATTCTTCTAATTTCTTCTCTACAAGGTAGTCTACAACCAAATAATATCTATTATCTAATGTTATTTCAGATAAATTTTTAATATAGTCTTTCTCTAAATAATAATTATTTGTAACTCTTATCGATTTTACTTTTGATGTTGGAGAGAAATAATAAGCACAACCAATAGTTATTAGAGCACAAATGATTGCCGCTATAAAAAGAAGAGGTTGTGACTTTCTAAAACTAAAATCTGCTTTTATCCTCTTTCTTCTTTCAAAAACCTCATCGACAGCACTTTTTTCTTCTTTGATGGGTTCATCCTTTTTTTTTCGTTTCTTGATTAATCCCAATTAAACTTCTCCACTTCCATAATAAGTTCACGATTCATTTTCTCTTTTGCATCTTTTTTGATAGCACAAACTAAATCATAAAAATCTTGTGCAGTCGCATGATTAGCATTCACAATAAAATTAGCGTGTTTATCACTAACATATGCTCCACCATTACTTTTACCACGATATCCCAATTCTTCAATAATTTGCCAAGCGAATTTATCATCAGGATTTTTAAAAATACTTCCAGCTGATGGAAATTCTAATGGTTGTGTTTGTAGTCTTCTTTCTCTTCGACTATCCATGAGTTGGCGAATATCATCCTCGTTACCTTTAGTTAAACGAATTTTGACAGCTACAATAATCCAATCTGGATGTTCATGAAAAATAGAATGACGATATTCAAACTTACATTCCTCATTACTAATCCACTCGAATTTATCATCACGGAATACAAATACTTCTTGTATAACATTTGCCATATTACTTTTATATGCACCCGCATTCATAAAAGTAACACCACCAACAGAACCAGGTATACCACTTGCGAATTCTAAACCCGCTAGTCCATGTTTCATTGCTTCGTATGCAATCGAAATAATAGAAGCACCAGCTTGTGCTGTGCATATATCTTCATCAAAATAAAAATCATCAAATGTACGATCTAAACGAATGATAATACCATCAAAGTGTGAATCTGAACAAAGAATGTTACTTCCTTTACCAAACACTTTATATGGAACATTAAATTCGTGAATAGTTCGCATCAATTCATTCAATTCTAGACTTGTTTTAGGATAAACAACATATTTAGCTGGTCCACCTAAACGAAGCGTTGTCATGGTTGATAATGGAACATCACACTCCACTTCGCAATATTTTATTAATTCATCATATAATTGTTTATTCATTTATCTTCACCTACTAAATTTTTAATCCATCTAATCATATCTTGACTAGCATGAGGTCTACCTAAATTTTTAGCCTCTTTTGCCATTTCGCTTTGAAGTTTAGGATTAGAAATAATCTCTTGTATTTGTTCAACTAATTTTGTTGCGGTTAAATCTTTTTCTTCTATCATAATGGCAGCATTTTTATTTTGTAATGCCAATGCATTAAGTACTTGATGATTGTTTGGTACATAAGGACTAGGAATAATAATTGATGGCAATCCTAATGCAGTTATTTCAGCCGATGTTGTAGCACCGCCCCTTACAACTACAAGATCTGCTAATGACATCATTTCAATACCCTCAATGTAAGGTACAACATGTACATTTGCAGTACTTGTAACTGACTTAGTAAAACTATCATATCCTTTTTTACCTGTTACTATTAATGCTTGATATTCCTTATTTTGCATGTATCCACAAGCTTCTTTTAACACTTCATTGACACTTTCAGAGCCTAAAGATCCCATGACAATAACAACTAATGGAACATTATCACTTAAATTATATTTTGCTAATAACGACTTATCTTTTTGCACTTTTGCAGCTTCACTCGCCCTTGGATTACCAAGAATCTTAGTTTTACTTTGTGGAAACTGGTTTAAATTTTCTTCATAACAACCCACCACTGCATCCACAGATTTTGCTAACATTTTATTTGCTTTACCTGCAAACGAGTTTTGTTCGTGAATCATTGTTGGAATGTGGAGTGAACTTGCCGCCCATAACACAGGCACACTAATATAATTACCAAATCCAATTACAATATTTGGTTTAAAATCAATAAGTATTTTTTTACATTCTTGTTCAGCTCTTTTTAACAAATAAAAAGCTTTAATTTTAGAAAGAATTGAACCATTCATTCCTATTACATCAATCCCTTTGTATGCGTATCCCGCATTAGGAATTTCTGTAGCTTCCATACGATTAGTAGACCCAATAAACAGAAACTCTGATGATGAATCTTCCTCTTTTATTGCCTTAGCCAAAGATAAAGCTGGATAAATATGTCCTCCAGTACCCCCGGTTGCAATTACAATACGCACAAATAACCAACTCCTTCACCGTATTATAGCATGCTAGCCCCTGCTATTGAAGAAAAAAAGTCCATTTTTTGAGTAATTACTCCTTCCAAAAATGAACCATTATTTATTAAATTTATTATAGAAAGAATTAGCCAAAATCCACGAAACCGGTGGATTGATTAATATTAATAGAACTAGCGTACATATCGGCATTACTACCCCACCTATTTCCAACAGTGTAAATACAAAACTTAGAATCGCATTTTCAAAAATAAATAGAAGAATATATGTAAAGAAACAAATCAAAAAGAATATTATTTTTTGTTTCATTAATATTTAATCTTATTATGAATCAATTTCCCAATAATTTTGATTCCTTTTTCTTCTATTTCTTCTTTTGTAAATACCATTGGTTTATACGCATCATTTTCTGGTTGAAGAATCATTTGATCTTTCTTAAAGAAAACGCGTTTTAAAGTAACTTCGTTATTTTCTAATAACACTACTGCAATTTCCCCATTTTCAACACTATCTTGGCGACGAATATAAACACAATCACCTTCCATAATACGGACATTTTTCATAGAATCGCCAATAATATTCAAATAAAAATATTCATCTAACGAATCATTGCTGGCAACATATTCATAACCAGTTATATTTTCCTCCGCAAATAAGCCTAAGCCTGTTTTTACCGTTCCTAAAACCGGTACTGCTTTAGCATCAATAACATCACGAGCTAAATTTAAATTAATCATATCTTCCATTGGTATTTGAAAGAAATTTGAAAGTTTTTGAATAATTGGCATCGGTGGAATTGATGTTCCATCTTCCCATTTTTGAATCGTTGTAAATGACTTGTAACCTAAAAATTTCGCAAGTTCATCTTGTGAAGTTTTATAAATTCGACGTAGTGTTCTTAAATTCTCTCTAAAGTACATATTTATCACCACCTTTATTTTAACGGCTTTTAATTATCTTTTCAATCTTTATTTGAAAAATATTCAAGTTTCACTTGAACTTGATTTTATTTCAAGTAAAATGTAAGTGGGTGATATTTATGAATCGTATAATCCTCCATTCGGATTTAAATTGTTTCTATGCTTCCGTTGAAATGCTTTATCATCCTGAGTATAAAAATATACCTATTGCGGTATGTGGAGATATTGAAGAACGACACGGAATCATATTAACAAAGAACCAATTAGCCAAAAAATATTGCATAAAGACTGGTGAAGCTATTTGGCAAGCTAAAATAAAATGTCCTAATTTAGTTTGCATTAAAGCTAATTTCCCACTATATTTGCGCTATTCCAAAGCAGTTAAAAAAATATATTTAGATTACACCGATCATGTTGAATCTTTTGGTATTGATGAAGCATGGCTAGATATAAGTGATTGTCATTACCTTTACCCCTCACCTATTGACCTTGCTAATATTATAAAAGAAAGAATTAAATTTGAATTAGGTTTAACTGTATCCATAGGAATAAGTTATAACAAGATATTTGCAAAACTTGCATCAGATGCTGCTGACACTGACAATATTTTTACTATTTTTAAAGAAGAACGGGAAAGCAAAGTATTCCCATTACCCATTCAAAATCTACTTTTTGTCGGTTATTCTAATGCAAAAAAGTTAAAGTCTTTTGGTATTTATACTATTGGTGATTTAGCTAATACTCCGTTATCTATTTTGGAACGAATGTTTGGTAAAGTTGGAATTACATTACATTCTTTTGCAAACGGAACTGAAATGTCTGATGTTTCTTTATTTAATACTGCGCCCTCTTTAAAATCCATCGGGAATAGCACAACTTGTCCGAAAGACCTAACCACTTTAGAAGAAGTGAAAATTATAATCACTATTTTATCAGAAAGTGTTTGCGCTAGAGCACGTGAACAAGGATTTTTTGGTAGAACAATTACTATTTCAATTCGTGATAATTCACTTGTTACCATTACGCGTCAAATGCAATGTGAAGTTCCTACCGATTGTACTGATGTCGTTGTGGAATATGCATTAACATTATTCAAAAAACATTATACCTTTTCTAAACCTGTTCGCAGTCTCGGAGTTCGTTTATCACAATTCACCAATATCGAACCCAGTAATCAAACATCTTTCTTTGAACAAAAAAAAGATGTTACTCGCAAACAATTAGAACTTGCTATAGATGAGATCAGAAATCGTTTTGGTCACTACTATGTTCAACGTGGATGTGTTTTACAAGATGATGATTTAAATCGCTTAAATCCTAAATCTGATCATGTCATATTCCCTGAAAGTTTTTTTAAATAAGGAGACCAACTATGAATCGTCAATATGTAGAAGTTCTTTGTCATCACAAACTAGATGGCCAACTAATTCCAACTCATGTTATTTGGAATAATGGTATAAATTATAAAATCGATCGTATTTTGCAATGTTGTCCGGCCGCTTCCTTAAAATCCGGCGGTGCTGGAATGCGTTATACTTGTTTATTTAACCAAGAATGTAGATACTTATTTCATGATCATGATAAATGGTTTATAGAAAAGAGGTAAGACTATGTGTGGTCGCTATTTATTCTCTGACGGGAAAAATCCAACACTATCAAAAGTAAAACAATACTATCAAGAAAAACTACCATTAGATATTTTTAATCAAATCAGTTTTGAAGAAGTATTCCCAAGTCAAAAGACCGTCGTGTTTTTGATGAATAAAGAAAACAAGTTACATCCTGCAATTATGAAATGGGGATTAACTTTAAATAATAAACAAGTCATTAATTTAAAAGATGAAAATAAAATCGCAACGAAATACAAACCTTGTATTATTATTGCCAGTGGTTATTATGAATGGCAATCAAGCACAAAAGAAAAACATTTTTTTACAACTAATTCTAATGTAGTTTATTTAGCGGGTTGTTACAATGATGCAAACGAATTCGCAATCATTACTGAAGAAGCCAATAATACCTTATCAAAAATTCATCCAAGAGTTCCTCTCACTCTATCAAAAGATGATTTCATTGACTACTTTAAACAAGATATTATCTATTCAAATCAATACAAAATTATCGATAAAACTTATTAATAAAAATGTCCCTAGTCTTATTAGGATGACATTTTTATTTTTTTCTTAATTTTAATTCAATGCCTTATTCCAATGCCAATTGGTTAAATGAATTGACAATAAAGTTAATTCTTTCATTTGATTTAAGTTGTTCACTACTTTTAATTACGCTTCTAATATCATTTAGTTCTAGTAAATTTATAGCTA
>NZ_JAVWFO010000071.1:0-6073 GCF_036641015.1 Anaerorhabdus sp.
ATTCATCCGCTTTATTCTTTTTCCTATTATAGGCATCTACACAACCGCCTATACACAAACCTATACCAATACCTAGCGCTAAATTTTTAAAGATGACACCAAACATTACACCAAAACAAAGCCCTAGAGAAACCCCTAATCCATCACCGATATTCATTTTTTTATTATTGTTTCCCATAATTTTTCTCCATAGTATCAATTAAAACCATTCTTTTTTCTTCTTTCTATAGTAAATTATAAATGCTAGCGAACACAATACCCAAGTTACTGGATAACTAGCTATTAATACAAGTATATCATGATTTGCTGGAACCACAAAGAATACCCATAATACACGCATTAAACATATTCCTATTGCACTGATAATTAGTGGACCTAAAGAATCACCCGATGCACGAATTACACTTGATAGTATTTCAATACACACCCATGTAAAATACATCGGCACTAAGAAACGCAACATACTATTACCTATCGTTATTACATTTACATCATCGGTGAAAACTTGAAAAAACATTGTAGAACTAAAATACAAGAATATACTAACAACAATTGTTGAACAAAATGACATTATTAGACATGTCTTAACGCACTTATGTACACGATCTAATTTATGAGCCCCAAAATTTTGCGCCGCAAATGTCATCGCAGAAATACCAAATGCATTCATCATCATCCAGAATAATCCATCAATTTTTCCATAAACAGTATAGGCTGCAATAGTATCAGTACCAAAAGAATTTACACTACTTTGAATAAATATATTAGAAATAGAATACATCGTTGATTGAATACCCGCTGGAAAACCAATATAAATTACTTTCTTAAGTATTTCTGTATCAAAGCGTAATTTTTTAAATTCGAAACGATGTAAATCTTTTGTACGAGATAACGAGAATAACACCAAACAAGCACTACAGAATTGAGAAATGATTGTCGCTATCGCAACACCCTGTACGCCTAATCCAAATCCTCTTACAAATAAAATATCCAATATAACATTTATAACTGTTGAACAAATTAAGAAATAAAGAGGTTTCTTAGAATCGCCAATTGCGTTCAATATACCAGCACCAATATTATAAGTTAGTGAGAAAATTGAGCCAAAGAAATAAATACGAATATAATCTAGTGATAACGTAAAGATAGCATCTGGTTCTCCCATCATCTTTAACGCACTGGGTGCAAAAAAGTAACCCAAAATCATAAGTATGATTCCAAATGTTATCGCGAGTAAAATTGCTGTATGTACTGCTTTAGATGTTTTCTCTTTATTTTTGGCACCATAATATCTAGAAATAATAATACTTGCCCCAGATGATATACCTAAAAAGAAACCTACAAGAAAATTAATAATTTGAGCACTTGAACCTCCAACCGCAGCCAATGCATTTGAACCCACATATTGACCTACTATAATTGCATCAACGGTATTATAAAGTTGTTGAAAAAAAGACCCCAACAAAATTGGAAAAAAGAAGATTAATATTTGCTTCCATATGACACCATCAGTTATCTTATTGATCTTTTCCATTTCCCTATACCCCTCAAAAATTAATAGGTATAGTGTATCATTACTATCAGTACCAATTCAATTACTTTTTAAACTATTTTTAACATTATCTTTATCCTTATCATGATATAATTTGTAAAGTATTTAAAAGGAGGGTTTATTATGCAAGACTTTAATATTCATACCCATACCACTAGATGCAATCACGCAATAGGAAAAGATGAAGAATATGTACTAGCTGCAATCAAGAATGGTATAAAACACTTAGGATTTAGTGATCATGTTCCTTATACAGATAGTTACTCTGATCATGATCGAATGAGATATGATGAATTAGAAGATTACATTGAGTCTATTCAATTCTTGAAAGAGAAATATAAAAATCAAATTACTATTTATTTAGGATTTGAATGCGAATATTACCCTAATAAAAACGCTTATTACAGTGAACTACTGGAACGTGTTGATTATTTAATTCTCGGACAGCATTACCCTAACATTGATGGAATTGATTTTTGTATAAGTGCTACAGATGAAGAAATAGAAAAATACGCTGAATTGGTATGTGCTGGAATTGAATCTGGATACTTTAGTTATGTTGCACACTTAGAATATTTTATGTTAGCAAGAAACTCCTGGAATAAACAATGTACCGAAGTAATCGATACAATTTGTAAAACTGCTAAGAAGTACAATACCCCTATCGAAATAAATTTAAAGGGATTATCTTATGGTCTTCACGATTTTAGTGATGGCACCTCATATTTCTATCCTAATAAAAATGCTTTACCAATTTATCAAAAATATGATAACCGTTTTGTATACGGTTTAGATTGTCATGATCCTGAGTTATTTAGTAAAATGAACCAATACATTAATGAATTTAACGAAACTTTCCCAAATAATAATTTATGTTTTATCGAGAATATACATGATTTAAAAAATTTTAACTAAAAAGTACGCTTAAATTAATAAGCATACTTTTTTATTTTTCCATATATGATTTCAATTGATCCAAAACATCTTGAGTACATTCGTAACCTAATTTATAAATCGCTTCTAGCTTAGATTTATCTTTCTCAATTCTACCAATGTTAAGTTTTTCTTTTGGCTGAATAACAAATAGATTTCCAAGCGCCTCTTGTTGCTCAATATAATCAACTGTATCGTTATATAAAATATGACGTTGTTTCATTATATTAAACATTTTGGGGTATTTACGATAGATTAATTTAGCTAAAGGCGCTAATTTATTTTCACTTTTACGATAACCTTTCGGTTGCGTAAGAACAATTACATTCTTTTTAAATCCATCTGTTTCTATCTTTTTTATAGGAATAGAATCAATTAATCCACCATCTAAATACTTCTGCCCGTCTATATTCACAACTCTTGAAACAAACGGAAGAGAAGCTGATGCACGTAAATTATCAATTTTAACAGTCATATCATCTAACAAATGATACTCAGGCTTACCAGTCTCAATATTAGTTACAGCAGCATAGACTTTGGTATTTGAATGATTATAAGTATCATGGTCAAAAGGATTTAAAACATTGGGTATCTCACCATAAACAAAATCTACACCAAACATATCACCAGTTGTAATTAAACTATATACACTACAATATCGTTTATCATCTATATAATCTACGTTAATTGATTTTGCTCTACCTCTTTGTTTAGAAACATAACTACACGC
The DNA here is from genome assembly GCF_036641015.1 of Anaerorhabdus sp. Lineage (GTDB taxonomy): Bacteria > Bacillota_I > Bacilli_A > Erysipelotrichales > Erysipelotrichaceae > Anaerorhabdus. The sequence continues at coordinate 3,216 of NZ_JAVWFO010000071.1, forward strand.
ATGGCAAGCCCCAGCAGATACCCCTATAATTTCATTAAATTCTATATTATTATCTAGAAAACAATCCAATACGCCAGTTGTAAAAACTCCACGCATTCCACCACCCTCAAGAATAAGACCTACTTTATTCATATTCTACCTCCAAAATTCTTAAAATGATTTTAGCACATTGATTTAAATTTAGTAAGAAGGCTCATTAATTATTCCATATACCATTCTTATTTTGTTTAGCATTTTCTTCTGCCTTTTGAACAATTGAGGTATATTTATAATCATCATATAAATATTTTACACTTGCTAACCCCTTCTCAACTAATAACTTTTGTAATAATTGACCATCTATCCACACCCATGCTAATACTCGATCATATTTATCCATTTTGTTTTCTTCGTATTCCAGTTTGATAACTTTAGCATTTTCTAGTGCTGAGCAAGTATACTTAGCTGCATCATTCCCATAAGCATCCGTTGGCTTATTATTTTTACCTATTTCAGGTGTATCTATCGCCAAAAATCTCACGACAGTATCTTCGCCATCTATTAAAAAGTGAGCAGTATCACCATCTACACATTTGGTTAGGTAAACACTATCTTCTTCAAGCTTACGTGGTAGTTGAATAATTTCATAAAACGAAAATCCAACGAATAATGCCAGCAATATTAGAAAATACTTACTATTCTTTTTCTTGAACATTTCCTTTTGAATTACTTTACTCATCTTTCTCATATTTATCACCAGCCGCTATTATATCACGTATAAACCTTTTAATTTCTCGATAAATAAGCAAATGCAACCAAAAGTTTCTATAATGCAAAGTACAATTGGTAGAGTAGCAACCTCATATTAGATAAAATATAATTGTAAATAGAAACGAGGTATTCATATGTTATTTTGGTTATTAGGAAGTATCTTTTCATTCATAGGTTTTATCATAGCTATTCCATTTTTAGCTATTAGTATAATCGCCTTTATTATACCTATAGCGCTATTTGTTTTCGCTATCGGTATAGCTTGGTTTGCATTAAAACTAATATTTTAGATTATTCTAGGATAATAGTTTAATAAGTAATTCTATTATCCTCTCCCTCATTACTTATAAGGACATATTTTAATAATGTGCCCTTTTTAGGTTATAAGTTTAATATTAGTAATATTAAATAAAAAAAGATGGATCAATATCGCCGCCTTCAATATTTCTATTTATATCTTGGGGCAAATTGCCCCAAAACTTATTGCCACCACTCCGTGATATTTCCGCTACTATCGATATTTGCTCCCCATGAATTTCCTTGTCCATACTTATCATTACCTCTTGATAAAGTTTATCTAGAGCTTCTTGTGATGGTACTTCTAGTTCCCAAGATAATCCACCAGAGGAAGTTGAACCACTTCCACTACTTTGAGTTGAAGAACTGGTTGATCCTTTGTTTAAGTAGCTGCTTACAGTTGTTGTAGTTTTCTTTTGAACTACTTTACATGCAGACCAACCATCACCTGAATATCCAGAGCTACAAATACAATCTTCACCATTCCATTTAGCATTTACTGCACATGCTGGTTCCTTTATTGTTACATTAATTATTAATTTAGATTCATTTCCAGCAGCATCTTTTGCAGTATATTCTACAGGTTGAATTCCAACTAATTTATTATTAAGAGGAGTAGAAGTCACTTCCACTATACCATCCACATTATCTTTTGCTGTGACACCATCTAATAAATTAATCTCTGCAGCATAATCAATTTCTCTATCTGATGTACCTAAAATCTCTGGTCCTTCGTCATCAATGAAGGTAATTGCCTTTTTGAACTCTGTTGCATGTCCATTACTTACTGCTTCAAACACAATGGTATAGTTACCTATAGTTGGCTCATCCACCACTTTTTCATTTGCATCAACGATTCTATTGACTGCTACAGTATCCGCATCATATGTGACAATTAGATTCATCAAATCCTCTGACAAGCCTATCGCTGTAATATCCGTAAATACAACATTACTTTTAATCGACTCTTGATACTTCATATACTCTGCTAGTCCAAACATGGTTCCAACAGTAATTAGTACAAACAAAATTCCAACTGTCACTTTACCTTTTGTTGTTTTAATAGAATTTCTCATTATCCATTCCTCCTTAATAAAATGACTTAAATACATATTTTCTATAAAAGAATAGCACGAATTTAAAATTAATGTTTATTCTTGAAAATATTTGATATTTTTGGGGAAATTTTACCCAAAAGCACATATTAATTATTTCTTTCGTATATCCATACAATGTCTTTCGCCCAAAAAACGAAATACTCTTCACTTTCAAATTTACTACCATTATTATTTTCCAGTTCATACTTTTTTTCATGTTACATGTAATTAATATTATTAGTCAACCATGATAACAAAAACTCGAAGGTTTCTTTTGAATAATATATCGTTCCGTATTTTTGAACATTTAAACAACTTCACAAATAGAGTATAAAATAGTTGTTAAACTATCTGAAGTATAAATTATCTTCTCCAATACTCAAGCCATATCCAGCAATACTTATATCACTCTATATACTGTACACTTTTTTTAATCTTTTTTTCTTAAAATTATTTCCGATTAATATACTTAGATCACATTTTTTGGTCTTGTCAGCCATAGCTCCTCCTTTCTCAATACCCTAACATTTCTCAGTCGAACCCGCTTTAAAGAAGTTCGATAAAACGCAAAAAAGCCGACTGTTATAAGTATAACAATCGGCTTTACAGAGCCTTATTTTTAGTTTTTCACTTAGATAAAATTTGCTCTAATTTAAATTTTGGAGCGGATGATGGGAATCGAACCCACGTAGTCAGCTTGGAAGGCTGAAGTTC
>NZ_JAVWFO010000072.1:0-5855 GCF_036641015.1 Anaerorhabdus sp.
TTCCTCCTAAACCAATGTAGTTTCCGGGGCTACATTTGGCATAAGTTGCCGATTACCATTATATATTCTTTTAACCCCATAAGTCAATCATTTTCTTCGATTGTTTGGGCACTTTTCGCATTTTCTTCATACTCTATTTTGATTAGATATAATCCTTGAGGTTCCGCATTATGTTTACACACATCTTTATCCTTCACCTCAAGCATTTCTACGACATCTGCCGGGGTTAAGCGACCTCTTCCTACTTCTATCAGGGTTGCAGTCAACATACGCACCATATAGCGTAAAAAGCCCTTTCCCTTATAACTAATCGTTAAAATGTCACCATCTCTATAAAATGTAATGCTTGATATTTCTCTAATTTGATTTGGCCATTGCTCAAGTGAGTTAGCACAAAACGATGAAAAATCATGTTTACCAACAAATATCCGAGATGCTTCTTCCATTTGATCAACATCTAAATGATGTCGGCATTGATAAGCATAATTAACTTTACATACATCATACTCACCTAGATTAATTACATAATCATATTGTTTACTCTTTACACTAAAGCGTGCATGAAAGCCATCTTTAACCTCTTCAATCGATTTAACTCTTATATCATCCGGTAAATACCCATTAATAGCCCAATGCCAACGAGCAGCATCTAGATAAAAATCAGTATCAAAATGAAACACTTGCCCGTATGCATGAACTTTCGCATCAGTTCTTCCCGCCGCTACTGCTTTAATATCTTGTTTTGATATTCTTTTTAACACTGCCTCAATCTTTTCTTGAATCGAATTGTTTCTACATTGTGATTGCCACCCTATGTAATTAGAACCATCATAACTCACAATACACTTGAACCTTCTCATACTATAAACGCAATCACAATCATACTTACTAGTAGAAGTGTAGCTCCAGCTAATAATGTGATATCTCTTCCTCTAATCTTCAATACTTTATAACGAGTACGCTCTTGCCCTGGTGCGTATCCACGTGATTCCATTGCATTAGCTAAATCCTCAGCTCTTTGAAAAGCCGATACAAATAATGGCACAATTAAAGATAAAATTGCTACAATTTTTTCTTTAATTGATCCTTCTTTTAAATCAACTCCACGAGATGCTTGAGCACGCATAATTTTTTGTGTCTCTTCAATTAGGTCAGGTATAAATCTTAATGCAATAGAAATCAGCATCGCAATTTCATGTGATGGTACTCCAATTTTTTGGAATGGTTGAAGTAAATCCTCAATACCCAATGTTAAATCTAAAGGCTTTGTCGTTGCAGTTAAAACTGTTGTAATCATAATCATTAAAATTAAACGTACCGCAATAAATAAAGTTTGAAATATTGCATTAGAATAAATACCTATTCCAAATATGGTAAATAATAACGTTCCTGTTTTTAAAACTAGAACATTTAACACAAGTAAAAACACCAACATAAACAACATTGGTTTTAGTGCTTTCCATATAAAATCAAAGTTTAATTTTGATAATAATACTACACTAATTATACATACAGCTAAAACACCATACCCAAGCCAACCCACAGGAAAGAAAACACTTACTAACACAAGCAACATAGCCATGATCTTAGCACGTGGATCCATTCTATGAATCACTGAATCAAGTGGTATATATTTTCCTAATACAAAACTATTCATGATGCTTCACCTGCTTACTAATTGCTTTTGCAAGTTCATCTACACTAAAGCAATCATCTGGTAAATTCATCCCACATTTGTTACAAGCATTTTTTAATTGAATAATTGCTGGTGGTAATATATTTAATTCTTCGCATAAAGAGTTACGTTTAAAGAATGCATGTACATCTTCTTTACAAAAGATCTTACCATCTCTAACAACTACTACATCATCACAATAATTTAATACATGTTCCATATCATGAGTAACAATAAGAATTGTTTTACCAAATTCTTTATTTAATCTTTTAAATAGATTCATCATTTGAATCGAACCCTGTGGATCAAGTCCCGCTGTTGGCTCATCCAATACAAGAACTTTAGGATCCATCGCAAGTATACCTGCAATAGCTACTCTACGTTTTTGTCCACCCGATAAATCTAAAGGTGATTTATCTAGATAACTTTCATCTAAATCAACAAGTTTTAAAACTTCTCTAGCTTTTTTTATCGCTTCTTCTTCACTAACGCCAAAGTTTTTAGGGCCAAAGATAATATCTTTAAGTATTGTTTCCTCAAATAGTTGGTATTCTGGAAATTGGAAAACTAAGCCAACTTCTTTACGTAAAGATTTTAATTTCTTTGGTTGTACTCCTGCTTCGATTACACGATCAAAGATTGTTATCTTACCTTTTGTAGGTAAGAGTAACGCATTTAAATGCTGCACAAGTGTCGTTTTACCTGATCCCGTAGATCCAATAACAGCAGTCATCTTGCCTTCTGTAATATCTAAATCTACATCAACTAGCGCTGCATATGAAAAGGGAGTATCAACAGAATAAGTATGACTTACTTTTTCGAATTGTATTGACATAATTCTTCCACCAATCCTTCCATTGTAGTTGTTTCTTTTAAATAAACTCCTTGTCTCTTCAATGCTTTTTGCATTTTTAAACTAAAAGGAATATCTAATTTAATAGATACTAATTCTTTTTCTTTTAGTAATATATCTTCTGGTTTCCCAGCCATTACAACATGTCCTTTATCCATTACAAGTACTTCATCACTTTTTGATACTTCATCAATATCATGAGTAATTGAAATTATTGTAATTGTTTCATCTTCATGTAGATTACGAATCAATTTTTTTATTTCATCTTTCCCTTGAGGATCCAACATACTTGTAGCTTCATCAAAAATTAAAATTTTTGGTTTCATTGCTAATACTCCAGCAATTGCTACTCTTTGTTTTTGACCACCAGATAATTTAGTAGGCTCACTATTCAAATAGGGAGTCATCTTAACTTTTTCAGCAAACTCATTAATAATGTTATCCATTTTATCTTGAGCAACACAATGATTTTCTAAACCAAATGCGATATCATCTCTTACTGTAGAGCCAATAAACTGATTATCAGGATTTTGAAATACTATTCCAATTCGATTACGTATTGCTTGTAAATTTTCTTGCGTTAAATCTAGACCATCAATAACAATTTCACCAGACTTTTTCTCAAGTAATCCCATTAACAATTTCGCAATAGTACTTTTTCCACTACCATTGTGACCTACGATAGTTGTATACGATCCCTGTTCAATAGAAAAAGATACATGGTCAACTGCCATATTATGGTTATCATATGAAAATTCAAGATTTTTAACTTCTATAATACTTGTCATCATTTCACCTCAAAGCCTTCTTATTATATACCATTTACCTATATAACACAAAGAAAAAGCGACCTTAGTCGCTTGTCTATAAATTGTTAAATATGCTCTAATTCGTAACCTTTATAAAGTCCATCTAAACAATTAACTTGATTAGATATATTATAAATTTCACTTAAAATTTTACTTTCTTGATTTTCGAAATCTAAATGTACTAAGATGTTGTGTTCTTCATCTGTTCCTTCAATATCATAACCAAATTCCTTAATAATTTCGATAAATGAAATTAAATTTTGAGCTTCAGGGAATTGAACTTTATGAGTAATTCTACAAGCTGATCCAATTTCAAATTCTTCATTAAACACTGCAAAATTATTAAATACTGCATTAATAAATTTAAGATTCAAATAAGGATAAAGTGTGCTAATATCGTAAACCGCTTCAGGATATTGGCGTTCATTTGTATGAGTTGGTTCAGGAATTATAATCTCTTCTAATTCTTCATCTTGCTCACCAAACACTATTTCGTCAATTTCTTCTTCATCTATTGGTGTTAATTCAATTGGTTTATCTAAGATTAAATCTTCTAATGCCACTGTAGGTTCTTCTACAATATTACCAAAATTAATAATATCTAATTCTTCATGATGTGGCTCATCTACTGTTTCAAATGGATTTGAGTCTTTAAGATTAATTAAATCAATATCATCTTCACCAACATGAATTAGACGTTTTTTAAACTCTTCAAATTCATCTTCAGATAATTCTTTTTTCAATCCTGCTGCAGGTGTTTCTATACCTAAGTCAATTTCTTCTAAGTCTTCATCGTCCATTGCGAATAATTTGCGAATTTCTTCTTCATCTAAGTCTACTAGTTTTAATTCACTTGTTTCTTCAACTACATCTCTATCAAATGATTGAATTTGTATTTCATCAATTGGATTAACATCTTCAAATAAACTAGATAAGTCAATATCTTCTAATTCATCATCACCAAATGGATTACGAAGAGTAGAAGGTACAGCATCAGTATCTTTAACCTTATTTACAAATTTAGGTAAATCAAATATAGCTGTTTTGCTTAAGTCATCATCACTAATTGATTTAGATGTTGGTTCAACAATCTTAGGAATTTCAAATGTACCAAACTCTTCCTCTTCGTCAATGACTTCACTTACATCTTCATCCTCAAAAGTGATTGGTTCTCTAAATAATTCTTCATCAATTTTAGGTGCAATTACTTCTTCTGCTTCAATCGTTGGTTCACCAAAAGGATGCATTAGTTTTTGAAGTTGAGAACTATCATATGTTTTAGTTTTAACTGGCTCAACAAAACTAGGCACAACTAAATCTTCAAGAAGATCATCAATGTCTTGTTCCTTATTTTGTTTTTCATAGTTGTATTCAGGCATTTGGAAATCTTCCAATAAATCTTCTAAACTTTCTTTAACATTTTCTTCAGACTGTACTCTTTCGTGCATAGAAGGTAGTTTAAACTCATCCAATAAATCATCTGCAGAATTAGCTATTGTCGCAGCACCTAAAACAGATGCAGCAACTGGCGCAACTTCTTTAAAAGATGGTATTTCAAGTTCAGAAAAACTCTCGTCGTTAGCTGCAATATCTTTTACATTACGAACAGATGTCTCTTTTTTTACATCATCTATATTTTTTAGTGGTAAATTTTCAATTTCTTGAATTGTTCGTACTAATTCTTTGTCTTCTTCTTCCGAGCGAAGTTTAATCATACGAATTTCATCATCTTCTACTTCTAGTTTACGCTCTTGTTCCTCTTTGAGTAGATAGACTGCTAATGCTGCACCTGATGCTAATAATAAAGTTGTTAGTAGACCTTTTTTCATTGATTTATACCCCACTCCTATATTTAACTTGAGATTCTCTCATTATTTCAATTTTACAATTGCTACCCCATCACCAAGATTAGGATAAAAATGTGTTTCTAAATTTGGATCATTACAAATATATTCTACAAATTTCTTAATCTTCTTAACTAATTGTTTTGTGTTTCGATTAGTTGCTAAATCTGGATTTTCAACCATTCCATGAAATGACAAGTTATCAAATACAAACATCCCATTCTGATTTAAATTTCCAAGGAAATGATCCATATACTTTTTATACTGAGCTTTCGCAGCGTCTACAAATATTAAATCATATTTCTTGTCACTTTGAAAGATTGCCGCGTCACATTCATGTACATGAATACGATTGCTTAAGCCTGCATTGGCTATGTTCTTTCTCGCCTCGATAACTAAATTACTTTTTATTTCGCAAGTATCTATAGTTATTGTAGAATCTAGGTTAGCCATTTTAATCGAAGAATATCCAATAGCTGTTCCACACTCAAGAATTGATTGACACTTATTTTCTAATATCGTTTTGCATAGAAATTCTATTCCTCCATCTTGCATAATAGGAACATGATTTTCTTTTGCATATTCTTTCATCTCATCTATTTTAATCATGCATATATTTTATCACAGAATATAGTAAATAAGCCACAAAAAGGAAAAAAAAAGGATATCCAACA
>NZ_JAVWFO010000073.1:0-5759 GCF_036641015.1 Anaerorhabdus sp.
TTCTTTGGATTACATGGTACAAACGTATTAGCTCCAGTATTAGATGGTGCTTGGAAAACAGCATTAATTTCAAATAACACTGCTTACATGGCAGGTACAGCTTTAAAAGATCTTCCATATATTTGGACTCGTGGATCATTTGATGCTTATGCTTGGATGGGTGGAGCAGGATGTACATTAGCATTAGTAATCGCATTATTAATTTTCTCTAAACGTGAAGATGAAAAAGCAGTTGCTAAAGTATCTGCACCAATGGGTATATTCAACATTAATGAACCAGTAGCATTCGGTTTACCAATCGTATTAAACGCAGTGTATTTAATACCATGGCTAATTATTACACCAATTCTTGTTACTATTGGATATGCATTTACATATTACGGAATCATTCCGCCAGTATTTATTGAAGTACCTTGGATTATTCCACCAGTATTCTATGCATTCTTAGCAACAGGTGGTAATATAGTGGCAGCAGGAGTTGCGTTATTGAATTTAGTAATCGCTATCTTCTTATGGTCAATCTTTGTTAAAGTTGCAAATACAATTAAACCATCTCAAGAATAAAATATTAATAGAGGGGTTCAAAACCCCTCTATTCTTTTAAAAAATGGAGGATACTATGGAAGGATTAGAACTAATAGCATTTCAAATTATATCAACAGTAGGTGCAGCACGTTCTTTATATATTGAAGCAATTCAAGATGCAAAAAAAGGTGATTTTGAAGAAGCAAATAAGAAAATTGATGAAGGTTGTCAATTGTTTTTAGAAGGACATCATGCGCATGCAGAATTAATTCAAAAAGAAGCATCAGGAGAAATAACAAATCTAAATCTATTATTAGTACATGCAGAGGATCAATTAATGAGTGCAGAGGCATTTAAAATTATTTCTGAAGAACTAATAGATGTTTATAAAAGCAGAAAGTAGGGGTTATAATGATTTATGTAAACTGTGGTCAACATGACCAAGTAATAAAATTACTAGAAGGATATGAAGGAGATGTTAAATTCATATTCAAGGGTAAAACAGGTATAAAATTATCATTTGAATCAAATACAGATGATGATTCAGCGGTTGAACTTGCTAAGGCAGTTATTAAGGCTAGTGATTTAGGTAAGTCGTTATATTTTCAAGTAATAAAGTGAGGATAATAGAATGGAAAAATGGGGTTTAGCAATTTGTGTTTTAGGTTTTTTTCTAATTATGTATGCATCAACAACAACGCCTGCTAACTTATTAATGGTTTTTAGTGGTATATTTTATGTAGTTGTTGGAGGCTTTCTTATTTATTATAAAAGTCGTAAAATAAAAAAAGAAAAAAGAGGAAACTAAAATGAAAATACAAGAAACACTTAATATAAGCGTTAACCAATTTTCCGCTCATATCCTTAAATCAATACAATATGACTTAAAAGAATATGGCAAACTTAGTGTAGATTTAGATCATATTCGCAAGGGACTAAAGTACAAAAAACAAATGTCTACTAAAATGAAGCAAACTGATAATGTAGATGTTGAGATTACGAAATTAGATATGGACCCGTTTATATACGAGGTAACATTTGATTCGACTCAAGGAAAAACAGTCATGAGTTATTCAGCAAAAGCTATTGCAGACAACAAATGTGAAGTAATATATTTAGAAGAATTTATAGGTAAAAATACTATGAATAAACTAAATCATAAATTGATGAGTGTTTTTTATACAGGGCGTAGCAAAAAGAAAGTACATTATTTATTAAAAGCAATTGAAGAATATGTATTGAAGGGAGAATAGATATGCCTCGACTTGGTATTTCATTATATCCAGATGTTTCCAATAGTATGGAAAAGGATAAAGACTATATTGATATCGCATCAAAATATGGATATAATCGTTTGTTTACAAATTTATTAAGCGTAAATGAAGAGGATTTAAATAAATTTAGAGAATTAAATAAATATGCACATGAAAAGGGCTTTGAAGTTATTTTAGATGTTGCACCTAGCGTTTTTGAAGCAAATAATTGCAGTTATGATGATTTGTCATTTTTCAAAAATTTGTATGCAGATGGTATACGATTAGATGAAGGTTTTAATGGACAAAAAGAAGCGTTAATGACTGTTAATCCACAGCGCTTAAAAATAGAAGTAAATGCATCACAGGATACAAAATATATTGATAACATATTAAGTTACAAACCATATCGTGAAAACTTGATTACTTGTCATAATTTTTATCCACAACGCTATACAGGATTAAGTTATGAATTATTTACAAAAACATCAAAGGATATCAAAGCAAACAACTTAAAGGTTGCGGCATTTGTTTCGAGTCAAGTTGCAGGAGCATTTGGACCTTGGCCAGTAAATGATGGTTTATGCACACTTGAAATGCATAGAGACTTACCAATTGATTTACAGGTTAGACATTATTTTGCGACAGGATTAGTTGATGATGTCTTAATAGCAAACTGTTATGCAACAGAAGAAGAACTTAAAACTGTAAGTGAGATACATCCAGGAAAACTTACTATTAAGATTGAATTAGATACACAAACAAGTGATGTCGAAAAAGATATAATATTTAACTATCCTCATTATGTTAGAGGGGATATGAGTGAATATATGGCAAGAAGTACCATGAGTAGAATTGACTATAAAGATGCGGTTATTAAAGCTACGAATACACCTTCAATGTTACATAGAGGAGATATTTGTATATTAAATGAAAATTATGGTCGATACAAAGGTGAACTACATCTTATTCTAAAAGATATGCCTAATTCAGGAAACATCAATTTAGTAGGTAAAGTTTTAGAGGAAGAAAAAATTTTGTTAGAATTTATAGAACCATGGAAGCCTTTTGCACTAATAAAATAGCATCAAAAGGCTTTTTCTATTGAAAAATTATAATAATCGGTTATTATTTTAAGGTAAAGGAGGATGATTATGACTGTTCCTATATATCAAAAAATTGTTGAATTGATTCGTGAAGAAATACGTAATCAAGCTCCTAACACACCTATTCTTTCAGAGCGTGAATTAGAAAAAAAATATAATGCGAGTAGAATGACAGTAAGAAAAGCTTTAGACTTGCTTGTTGAAGAAGGTGTACTATATCGTGTTCAAAATGTTGGAACATTTGTAGCAGATAGTAAACTACATAAAAAAACTGACAAACATGCATTAAACTCATTTGATTTGCAATGTGATTATAAAATTATTTATTTTGATGTTAAAGATGAAAATAGAGAGGTAGCACAGAAGTTAGAAATTTCAACACATGATCAATTCGTACGTATTGTACGTTTGAATCTTCAAAATGGTCAACCGGAAAGTTTAGACCAAATATATATTGTAAGGTTAATGATTGATGATTCTGTGATGAATAATATATTAAATATTTTGGAATTTAGTGCCAAAATTGAAACGGGTTCCGTTAATCAAGTGTTTGTACCGATGATTGTCCCAGTTAAATTTGCTAATTTATTGAATGTTAAAATTAATACACCGATTATTTGTATACAAAGTAAAATCAATACAAAAAATGGTAGAATCTATGCATATATTGAATCTTATTTGAATCCAGATAGAAAAAGTATAGAAATTACAATTTAAAGAAGAATTCGTTCTTCTTTTTTCTTTCGGTTAGGAGTATAATAACAACCAATGATTGTAGGGGGAAACTATGTTCAGTAAGAGGGATTTAAAAAGGTTAATCATACCTTTAATATTTGAACAGATACTTGCAGTTCTGATGGGGATGGCAGATACAGTTATGGTAGCATCATGTTCAGAAGCGGCAGTTTCAGGAGTATCTTTGATTGATGGAATCAATGTTCTTTTGTTGCAATTATTTGCTGCATTAGCAACGGGTGGTTCGGTTGTTGTTAGTCAATATTTAGGGAAGAAAGATTTTATTAATGCAAAGAATAGTTCTAAGCAATTGGTATTTGCTACATTATTTATATCATTATTAATTTCGTTTGCTTGTATTACATTTAGAATTCAAATTATACAATTAATATTTGGTAACTTGGATTTAGAAGTATTTGAAAGTGCTAAAATATACTTTTTGATTACAGCAATAGGATACCCATTTATTTCAGTATTCAATGCAGGGGCCGCCTTATTTAGAGCAATCGGTAATGCTAAACTGTCTCTTAAATGTTCACTTATGATGAATGCTACAAATGTTGTAGGGAATGCTATATTAATTTATGGATTTAATATGGGAGTTGCAGGTGCGGCAATTGCTACGACATCTTCAATGGTATTGGGGTCAGTGATAATGCTTTATAATTTGATTAAACAACAAACAGCAGTTCAGATAGATACGATTACACATTACCGTCCTAATTTTAAAATAATTGAAAAGATATTTATAATTGGAATTCCATCGGGTTTAGAAAATGGAATGTTCCATGTTGGTAAATTATTAACAGCAGGTTTAATTGCATCTTTTGGTACAGTAGCAATTACTGCTAATGCAGTAGGGAATAACCTATCTAATTTAGCTTGCATACCAGAAATGGCTATAGGGTTAGCTATGATTACAGTTGTGGGTAGATGTATAGGTGCTAAAGAATTTGAGCAAGCGAGGTATTATACAAAATATCTTATGAAGATAGCATTTATTAGTATGGTTGGTCTAAACTTAGTGATGATTTTATTACTTAAGCCAATTCTTGGTATATATTCTTTATCAGTTCCAACAACAGAGCTAGCTCTTCAAATCATGACTATGTATTGCATCGGTGCAATGTTCTTTGTAGTTCCTGCTTTTGGATTACCAAATGCTTTAAGAGCGGCGGGAGATGTTAAATTTACGATGACTGTTTCAATAATAGTTATGTGGGCATGTCGAATAGGTTTAAGTTATCTATTTAGCTTAACATTTGGATTAGGATTAATAGGTGTTTGGTTAGCTATGATTATTGATTGGCTATTTAGATCTATTTTCTTCTATGCTAGATATCGTGGTAAAGCTTGGTTAACAAAAGGATTGGTATAATAAAAGAACAATTTAATTTGTTCTTTTATTTTAGAATCCATGTTTCACTTTGGAATACATCGGCTTTTATTTCAGTATAATTATTTAATGTATGAACAATACCATATCCTAGTAAATCTTTATAATTATCAAAGTGATCGATAGGGTTACTCGTTTCTCGTAGTTTCTTATATTTTAGTATACTTTCTTCATATTTATATAAGATACCTATGATTTTTGTTGGTAAGTGATCCCAATATATATGGATATTATTTTCTTTTACCATTTGTTCGGTTACACTTTTTAGATCAGTATACTCACTTAGTAGTAATGGGTGGGTAAAGGCAATTTCTTTAGCATCGTTGACAACGCATTCGATAAATGCAAATGTCATTCCTAGATAATAGCTGTATTTGTCAAAATTCATATTGTTCACCTCTACTTAAATTATAAGTGTAAGTGTTTAAAATAAAAAGGATTGATTGCTCAATCCTTTTTATAATCCACATTTAAGTTGTGCATTACAGTTTGTACAAGTATTGCATCCACCGATTTCTTCAACGATGCCCTCTAAGCAAATTGGACAGATATCTCCAACTTCAACACCGATATTTCTATCTTGGCGATCAGCTCTTAAATCAGTTTTCTTTTCTTCTTCTTGTGTCTTCTTAACATCAACACCAAAGTCTTTTGTAATACTCATTTGATCCCATGCTGTATCTTCATCGTTTGTTAGACTTAATACTTGAGAGTCACGAGAACCATCTACATAAACAGTTCCAC
>NZ_JAVWFO010000074.1:0-5517 GCF_036641015.1 Anaerorhabdus sp.
CCAAGAAGTATTAATTAGTTGCTTAGAAGCTATTTCTAAATATTCTTTTGCTTTTTGATTATTAGAATCATAATATTCTAATTTTGCTAATCTATAATACTCTAATCCAGTATTTTGATTATGCACATTTTTTATTTTGTTTAATAACAATTCTTTTAAACTTTTATCATGCAAAATATAGACTCCATATACTATTTTACATTCATCAATTAAATCTTTATTTTTACTCTTTTTTAAAAGATCACTTATTTTTTCATATGCTTCTTTTGCTTTTACATCATTCTTCTTTTGACAATAAAATGATAATTTTTTCTGATTTAATTCAAGTTTTTCACCTTTTGTAAGAATTGCATTATCTAATAAATCAAATAACTTTTCTGTTTCTTCGTTATTACCTTGCATTAAATAGCCATCTAATTCAAACATCATAATAGTAGATTGCATGTAAATTAACTTTAGTTTCTTATTTTTTAATAATTGAAAATACAAATTATAATTATTATTTATATATAAGATTTTATTAAGCTCTACTGTTGTTTTTCTTCTTAATAACTCCAAGTTGAAAACAATAATAATAACAATTATTAAAACAATAACTAACCATAGATATTTCATACTTTCATCTCCTTGTAAGAATAAGCCCCAACAATGTTGAGGCTTATTTTTCATTTATGCGTATACGCCTGTTAAGTAACCTAGACCTGTTAAAATACATGCCAAGATTAAGATGAATCCCATTAATTTAAGTGGAGACCATTTTTTCTTTGCATATAACCAGTATACTAGCAATGTTAAACCAAGTGGTAGTATCTTTGGAAATATTGAATTTAACATATTGTCTGCATTAAATAGAACTTGATTTGGAATAATTTCTCCAGTTGTTCCATCAAATACATCCTTAACAATTTGAATTGGTAATGAAACACTTACGAATGAAGCTGTTAATGCTCCTACTACGATTAATCCTAAAACTGTCATAGCATCTGTTAATGCATCAAGTTTTCCAGTAGCCATCATATTTTGCATACCTTCTAATCCTGATTTATAACCAACTTTAAATAGCCACCAGCTTAATAATATTGTTCCTAATGGATAAGCTATCATATAAATAACAGGTCCTAACCATGCTGTTTCAGGAGATGCTTGTGCTATTGATAAACAGATTGTTAATAACACTGGGATTATAGTAGCTACCCAAAGGGAATCACCAATTGCTGATGTTGGACCAATTAATGCAACTTTAACTGATTCAATTAACTCTGGTGTACATTGCCCATTTGCATTTGCTTCTTCTAATCCACATACGATACCATTACAAATTGATCCAACTTGTGCTTCGGTATTAAATAATGTTATATGACGATGTAAAGCTTTTGCTTTATCTTCTTTACTTTCATATAAATCATCAATAACAGGAGCCATTGATTGACCAAACGCCATACCTAACATTGATTCTGCTTGTTGAGAACAACCATTCCAAAAGAACCATGTAAAGAATGCTTTTTTAAGTGATTTAGGACTAATTTTCTTAGCGATTGTCATATTATGCATGCTCCTTTCCTGTAATGATTGTATAGTATAATACTGCAGTTATAATTCCAACAACAGCTACTGCCATTGTACTTAAATTGAAATAAGTAATAAGAATAAATCCAGCCAAGAATATTACAAAGTGATATTGTTTCTTTAATAAGAATGATAATATAATACCCATTCCTAGTGAAGCCATCATGCCTCCAAAAATTCCTAATAATGTTGTTACCCAACCTGGAATTAATGTTGCGAAGTCAGCTTGACCTGATGCTGCAGTCATTGATGTTAAAACAAGAACAGCAGGAATGAAACGACATGCAAATCCAATTAATTGTCCTAACAGAACATTTGGAATGTACATCTTGTTTGTAGCTCCTTCATTTGCATATTTTTGTGCAATACGATTAAGTGGTAAATTTGCAGCATACGAAATATTCCACATTAATTGTCCAACTAGTCCTCCAATACCTGCAAAAACTACTGCCAATCCAATTACTTCTGTTGTTCCTAATCCAGCTCCAAATACAAGTGCCCCTGCAGTACCTATATAAGTCGCATAAGATAAATCCCAAGCTACTGCTCCTCCAGGTGTAACATTTCCCATATACATGATTTGTAATGGAACTCCTACAACTAAAGCTGTCGGAATATCACCCATGATAACACCTACTACAAGTGATGCTACAATTGGTCTACCTAGTGTATACCAACCAAATGTGTTTCCAACGATTGATCCGATTGAACCTAAGTAAATAAATAATGCAATCAAGATAATTTGAATCATTGTCATACTTTGTCTCCTCCTTATGTTTTATATTGATTTTTTAAAAGTTTCCCAACTTGTACCCGCTGCATTTGGTAGTTGTTGAAAGCTAACTTTAAATCCTTCTTTAATGAGCCCATCTATATTAGTAATATCTTCATCACTTAGAAAAAATATACCTGTAGCTCCTGTTACTTGATGATTTGTGTCTGGTCTTTTAGCCATATTACCCAAGATAATTTGTTCGCACCCTTGGATTTCATCTTTAATTGCAACTAGTAGACTTGGAAATTTCACAATTACTAGTCTATTTTTATCGCTTTCTTGTTTAAGAATTTCTTTTGCTTCTTCTGTTGTAACGATATGAGTAATATATTGTTTTGGTACTCCCATTGTTAGAATAGAACGAAGCATTGGATTTTTAGCACTTTCGTCATCAATTGCAATTATTTCTTGAATTCCTAATGTCGGACACCATGCTACGATTGTTTGTCCATGAATTAATCGATCATCAACTCTTATATATGTCTTTGCCATTTTCTCTCCTTATTGAATCGCTTTTCTTACAAAGCCATTCACTTCATTTAATTTATGTTTTGCTTCTTCTTCGCCAATATTTAATAAAATCATGACGATAGCTGTTTTGCAATGATAGTCACATTTCATTAATGCTTCTTCAGCTTTTTTTATGTCACATTCAGTAGCCATCATTACAATTCTTTTTGCTCTTTCTACAAGTTTTTCATTTGTAGCTTTCATATCTACCATGAGATTTCCAAATACTTTTCCAATCCCTATCATAGATGTCGTTGTAATCATATTTAATATCAATTTTTGACACGTTCCTGCTTTTAGTCTAGTTGAACCTGTAAGAATTTCTGGTCCTGCATCTACTTCGATAGCAACTTCACTGTATTTTGATAATTCACTATTTTTATTACAAGAAATTGAACCTGTTTTTGCACCTATACTTTTAGCATATTCAAGTGCTCCTATTGCATAAGGAGTTCTTCCACTTGCTGCTAGTGCTATGACCATGTCTTTTGATGAACAATTAATATCTTGTAAATCTTTTTTAGCAAGTTCTTTAGAATCTTCTGCTCCTTCTACTGCTTTTACAAATGCTTCATTACCACCAGCAATGATACCTAATATTTCATCTGTAGTAGCAAACGTTGGAACGCATTCAACTGCATCAAGAATTCCTAATCTACCTGATGTCCCTGCACCTACAAAAATGCAGCGACCTCCTTGATTCAATGTTTTAATGACAAGTTCAACACAATGTTCAATATCTTCGATAGCTTCTTTTACTGTTGCAACTGTATTTAAATCTTCATCATTCATGATAGTAAGAATTTCTTTAGTAGTTAACAAGTCAAGGTTCATTGTTTTTTTATTTCTTGTTTCTGTTTTTAGGTGTTCAATATCTACCATAATTCATTCTCTATTAAACTTGCATACATGTAGCAAACTGTCTTTCCATTACTATTTGATTCAATTTGTCTTACTTTCAAATTTGTTGGATAGTATTGTTGATATGGGAAATCGTTTACCCCGCCTCTAAATACCGTATATTCATTTAACGCTTTGTTCCATTGGCTAACTTCTTCATCGCTTAGCACAAAATATGCTTGCGGTATAAATCCAACTAAATCTTCAAATGTTTCTCCATATACCAATTTAATTTGATTTCCGTTTTCTCTAAGATGTTTTACAGCACGTACAACTGCATCATGTGTATTTATATGACGTGGATGCATTGAACCTCGCCAGTGTGTTATTACTAAATCAACCTTTTCTTCAGTAAAGTATTTTTCTAATCTTGCTTGAAATTCTTCTGTTGAAGGCATGTTACTTGATACATAGCCTAACCAAATTGTATCGGCACCAAGATTTTTTGCCGCTCTTTGATTTTGATTTAATAATTCTTGTAGATATGCATCACATTCCTCTTTTGTAGCATTAGGATCTTCAAGTCTTCCTTGAGTTACGTGCATACAAGTACAATGAGCCCCTTCTTTTGCATACTTAATTAATAGAGGTCCCCCCATAAGTTCTGCATCAAGTGAATGTGCTCCAATTGATACCACTCTTTTGATAGTTGTCATTTTACAATTCCTTTCTATATTCAATAAATGTTCTAAAGACTGATAAACCATGTCTTTCATAATATCTTCTTCCAGGTTCATCCGTTGTAATGAAATACATATGATAAATACCCTTTTTACTCATTTGGCACATTTGCATTTCTAATAAGATTCCACCAATACCTTCATTACGTGCTGACTTTGCAATTCCAATAGGACCAAATCTCATCGGATTACCATCAATCATTCTCATGCAAAATCCACAGATATGATTTTCTTTATCTAGAACTACTAGCATTACATCCTCAGCAATTGAATTTTGCATGGCAATTAGTGCATTACGCTTCCATCCACCGCCAAATTCTTCTTTTAAGAATTCTAATAATTCAAGAGAATATTTATACTCAAAATTAATAAATTTGAATCCTTTATTTTCAGCTTCATGTTTTTTTTCAATTACCTTGTCGCTCATTTTAAATCCATGTAAATCTCTACTCATTGAAAAATGCTCAGCTCCTGAAACATATCCCATTTTATCAAAAAAACGACATGCCTCTTCGTGGTGAATTGGATCTAATCCCGCGAAAAAATAGTTTGGACTATATGCCCCTAATACTATATTCGTTACACCTCTATCTATTAAAATTGATTCAACGCTATTTAATAGCTTTGTTCCAATTCCTTTTCTTCTATATTTTTCATCTACAAAAATAACATTAACCCATCCTTTTGTTGGTTCTAATCCACGTTCTAAGTATGGAAATTTTCTTTTTGTACCTAATATAAACCCAATTACTTTTTCATCTTCTACTGCCACAAAACAAAGTTCGTTATCAAAATTATCATCAAATAAAGCTTGTTTTCTGAATTTTTCGATCGTTATGGCATCATACCAACAGCATCTGTTCCAACAATCAACTACTTGCTGTTCATAATATTGACTATAATTAATTATTTGCATTATATCCTCCCATTAACTTGATATGTTAACATATTAAGTTAATTTCATTATAACTCATTGAGTTAAATATGCAAGAGTTTTTTGAAGCGCTTTCAATTTATTCTGATTTTGCAAAAAAAAAGAATAAATGGAATACCATATCTAGTGTTTAGATATACCTTCCGTTTATT
>NZ_JAVWFO010000075.1:0-5444 GCF_036641015.1 Anaerorhabdus sp.
CCATTTACATAATAGATGATTTTTACTTTTTAGTTTGATTGATATTTATTAATAATATAAATAAGATATATCTAATACAAAATAATCAATTGGCTTAAAAAATAAATCTTAGTATTGATTGGATGATGAATGGGGGTATTTATGAAACTATTATTTGTATTAATACTTCTTATAACTGTTTTATCAGGTTGCAGTACGAATGTTAAAAAAGAAGAAGTTGCAATGAATCAACCAGTTGTTACAGAGGTTACTGAACAAGAGGGTAGTGATGAGGAAAGATATATGCCGCAATTCTTATATGAAATATCAACAGACCCTATTGATTACATGCGTGAATTAAATGGTAGTATAGAAGAGGTAGAGGAAAATGTCTTCATGATCCCACTAGATTTAACTTCAAGAGAATTTATTAATTTTAATACTTATTCAAAAATTACAACAGTTCAAGGTACCAATAGAGAGTTTTACTCGCTTGTATTTGATTTCAAAAATTTAACATTAACTACTGATAAGTGCATCTATACTTATGGGGAAGGTATAAACAATAAAGAGTATTGTAGCAATTTCAATTTTTTAATGGATGAAACGACTGCGAAAAATTCATTTTATGTTTTTTGTGATAATTTACTTTTTTATATGAATGAAGAATATTGGAATAATCAACATCGATTCTTAACGCAAAATCATACAGATGCATTTACGGATATCTTTACCTATGATGTGATTCTAAAGTATTTAGATTCTATGATTGAATATATTAATGAGAATTATTCACTTAACAGTTCAATCAAAAATGACAAGTATCTTAATGAAGTGTTAAAGTAATTCAGTTCGGGTTTTAACCCCCTCGAATTCGAGGGATTTAAAATTGGGGTTATATAAACTTTCCTATAAACCAAGAAATTCTATTAGAAAGGGTTTCTAGATGAAAATAAAAAAATATGAGTCAAACATCTTATACAAAATGTTTATAACTCATATCCTCTTTCATCCATATGCAGTGGATATTTATTATCAATTGTTCTCAAGTTACTAATATTGAAGTAATTTTTTAACAGTTTCAATATTATTAGTCTAAATTCTTTTCATAAACTATTATTTCATTGATTCTTCTGAAATATAGTTAAGATAAGTGTTTGTAATAAAAAGCTTAAGTGATTCTGGAATTCTTGAACGTGCACTCAAATCAATAATGGCTTCTTTCTCTGTGAGTACCCTAGTAACCTTGATTGGGGAATTTATGCTAGGAATTAGTTCGTCAGCGCAGCGGCAGAAACTATTTATAAAATTTACGAAGTACCACATTAAATATTTACCTCTAAGACAGCGATAGTTAACATTATAGGTATCAAACTCGTCATAAATTTGACGCAAGTCAATAGGTTCAAATTGCCACTTGTCAGTTAAATGCTTTTTAACTTCCTCATTTGAAACGATAGATACTTTGCAATTTTTCACTTGACATAAATCATTTAATTTAATGTCATTAAAACAAGGCTTTGCACCAAGCCTTCTTAGAGCAATATAATTACAGCATATTTCTTTTATTACATTTGACATTATCTCGAGTCCGTCATTAAACAAATTTTTGATGATTGAGAATTCGCTATCTTGCAAGTTGATATTATAAAATTCACGAATTATTCTTTTTAGTGAATGTAAAGTAACAATATTATTTTCAATTGAATAACAATCGGTAATATATAAATTATCATGATTGATATTTGGCTCAGGAAAAAAATCACTCAAGTCTCGATCGATGAAAAAAATAGTTTGTTTTCTTGAATAATGATTCCAATCAATTAAGTTAAGCAATTTAATTACTTTATCACGATTTCCATTCTTATCCCCACTTTCAATTAAACAAACATTCCAAGAACTATCAGGAATCATTGGTTCAATTAGCGTTTGATAATAGGAAGGATCATCTTTCCCCTCAACAAAACCAAAAAGTTGTTTTAAACTTCTTTTATGTTGCAATAAAAAATGATGATATGGGACGATTAGTTCTTCTAAAGCTGACTTATGAATTTCTACCATAGACATGTTATTCACCATCACAAATAAATTCATCTAAACCATGTGTAAAAGGCAGCAAATCATTATCATATATAAAAGGAGAATGAGTAGCAGCTATTATTCCATTGCATAATGCACTATTTTTTATATCTTCAACAAATATTTTTTGCCAAGGAACGGATAACGATAATTCAGGTTCATCAATTATGACGAAGTAGCTCTTATTCTCGGCTAAATATAAGTGGCAAAATAATGAGACAATTTGTTTCTCACCTGAAGAAAGATCACTCATATCAATAATATCGATCGCATTATTTCTTTGCTTCAAAATTTGAATTTTAAATGTTGAAATATCGTATTTTACTATTTTATTTGAAGAACTTAGGTATTTATTACATATTTCACAAAATTCGACTATGCTTTGTTCCTTATCCTCTAAGTCTCTTTGTAATGCCAAAAGATTTCGGAAATAATATAGTAAAATTTGTATTTGAGTATCTTTTATATCAATTCTGTCACTTGTTACTGTTTCAATCAACATTTTAACTTGATTTTCTGATAACATTTCGTCATTGCTTCTAGATAGGCAAAGTTTAAATTTTTCTATTTCTTCAGCAGTAATTGCAGTATTACTAATAGCTGAGTGATAGTTTTTATTTATGACATCCCCTAAATTTTTATAAGCTAAGTTTTTGAAACTATTCTCAGAAAATCTACTCAATTCTAAACAACGCTCCTCTATCTTTTCTTTTACATCTTGCATTCCAAACTCAACAAGCTCGATGTAACCATTTGCGTTTATATCTGAAAGTTCACTGTAAGAATAGTGTCTTTCATTATTTTCTCTTGAAAATGAGTACCGACCTTTTATTACATTTGATAAGTCTTCTTCAATTCTCCTATAAGTGGGTAGGTATATAATTTTCGCGTTAATAGCAGTTGGTATTTTAGAAAGGTGCTGTTCATTTTCATCAAACAAATTTATTTGATTTGTTGAAATAAGCCTGTCAAGTAATAAACTAACAGGATATCCGTGTTTTTTCGCTATACTGACTAAATCATTTCGCGTAATTTTATTTTCTCTATTTCTTAATTTTGCTATTTCTTGTCTAATTGGTAAAGGTAAATTTCTAGCTGAATTTGGAATTAAATCTAAGTCACCTCCATGGATATCTTCATAAGTTACTGTAAAATCTTTTTTCCCAATTGTAACAATGATTTTTTCAAACATGTGTGAAGGAACTTGGTGATAAGTACCTGATAAAATAGCACAAATAAATTTTAGTATTGTTGTCTTGCCTAGTCCATTTTCTCCTACCAAGATTATTGTATTGTTTTTGAACTTGATATCTATATTGCGTGTTCCATATAAGCCAAATATTTGAAATCGATTTAAGTTATTCATTTGTCTTCCCTTTCAATTATAGAAGTATAGTTTTATTATATCATAGAGCAAGTTGGATTTGATATATACATCTTTCTTATAATTTGTTTTATAACATTTAAAATATTCATCATTTTTGGGATGAAGATAAGTGAATATTTTTAAGTGTATTACAACAAAATATAGAAGAATAGCGATGCAAGATTTACTTTTATAAATTGATTTCAAGTTTAGATATTTAATTATATCAATAAAACACCATTAAAAAGGATTTCTAGATGAAAATAAAAAAATATGAGTCTAACATCTATTACAAAATGTTCAACACTCATATCCTGAGTAAGCACCACCTGTTGTGGATGTGGTATCGCTACTGCATCTGTTGTGGATGGAAAAGTCCATAAACAATAATGCAATAATGCTATATGGAAAACCTCTTATTTATAATGGACTTATGTGGTCCGATATAAAGGAGGTATTTTTCGTTATGGATAACATAAACCATCTTCTCCAAGTTTTACTCAATCTTGCATCTGACGATATTCAAACAATTAGAATTACAAATAAAGATTCTACACCTTTTTATTTCGTTCGTTTAAATTCATCTTTGCAAGAATGTCCCATCTGTTCTTCTACTTCTTTTCGCTCACTAGGTTATTACAAAAGGGAAGTAATCCTCCCAAACAATGTTTTCACGGGAGCTAAGGTAATTTTGGAAGTTCCAAGAAAATATTGTTGTACATGTAACTCATCGTTTAGCGATATGAAACATATGGCTCCTAAAAACAAAACTATTTCTTACAAAACCATTTTAGAAGTAATGGAATTGCTAAAAGATCAAAAAATGATATTTAATTCTGTCGCTACACTACTTCATATTTCTGAGTCTAGTGTTGTACGTATCTTTGATTCTCATTGTCATATAACTCGTTCTACCTTTCCAGACGTTGTTTGTATTGATGAAGTATATACCAAAAATAGTGATTTCAATTCAAAGTATTCTTGTATCTTTTATGACTTCTATCAACACTCTATCATTGATGTACTTCCCAGCCGTCACAAAAGCTATTTGCACCATTATTTCCAAGATATTCCTAGAGATGAGTTACTGAATGTTAAATATGTTTGTATCGATATGTATCGTCCCTATAAGGATATCGTTAAACTCTACTTTAAGAAAGCACTCATCTGTGTCGATTCATTTCACGTTATCAAACACTTAAATGAGGACTTATCAAAAGTTAGAATCAGAGTAATGAAAAAATACTCAATTGATTCTAATGAATATTATCTATTGAAAAACTGGGAAAATCTACTTTTTGACAATAATATTGAATTAAACAATCAAGGAAAATACAATAAACGATTTAAGCAAGTTCTAAATTACAGGCAGCTACAGGAATTAATCTTTCAAATAGATTCCGACATAAGAATTGCCTATCAGTTAAAAGATAACTACATGAGATTCAATCAAACTTCCACAATTAAAGAAGCTCCTGCTTATTTGGACACATGTATTGAATCATTTATACTAGCGAATATCCCTGAATATTGTGAGTTCACAAGTTTATTAACTAACTGGCGAGAAGAAATCATCAATTCATTTACATTGTATAAAGGTAGACGCATAAATAACAGCGTAGCTGAAAGCATGAACGCTAAAATTTCTACTCTTCTTTTCAATACAAAGGGTATTCGAAATCACGAACGCAGAAAGAAAAGGATTATGTACATGATCAATAAAACAGGTTTTTCAGTTAAGTAGTATAGTTAATAATCTATACGAAGATGGACCACATAAAAGGATGAACGTGTATCTTTTGAGATACAAATTCATCCTTCTTTTTACCACATCAGTTGGTGGATACCCCATATCCTTTATTATTTTGAGGCATCCATATGCAGTGGATATTTCTTTACGATTCTACAAACTAATAATATTATTATTTACATGGATAGTGATATAAACCATTGTGGTGTTATATCTCAAATACTGAGATTAATTATCGATTATCATAAGTTTCATCACTCAAATTTATTA
>NZ_JAVWFO010000076.1:0-5302 GCF_036641015.1 Anaerorhabdus sp.
AATAAAAAAAACGTCCTAACAAAGGACGTTTAATAACGCGGTACCACCTTAATTCATAGTATTGCTACTATGCACTTTACACTCGTAACGTGAGATACGTCTTATCTTTGCAATAAGAGGCTCCAAGGTGTATTTCTTAAATGTTGTAAGTTCTTCACATCTACCAGAACCTTTCTTGATACAACTAATTTAAGCTCTTTTCTTTTCATCGCTTTCGTAAATTATAGCTATTTACATTTTCCTTGTCAATTACTTAGTAGAATGACGTGGTGTAAATAAGTAACTCAACTCAATTTCGTTTTCATCAATTTCATCATTTTGTAACATTTTTGTCATTACACGCATTGATACCATTCCTAAGTCATAAGAAGGTATTGCAAATGAAGAAATTTGTGGACGCACCATTGAGTTATATTTTGTATCGATAACGCATACTACTTCCATTTCATCTGGAACTACAATTCCATTTTCCTTCGCTGCATTACATACAGCCATCGCTTGCGAATCACGATTCGCAATAATTAGGTCATGTTTATGCTCCTTCAAATAATCTCTCATAAAATTATATGAAGTACGATATGAATCTGGAATTTCCAAGTAATTATTAAATTCTAATCCTTTTTCTTTATATGCTCTAGTAACACCCTTAATCATTTGACTAATTGCATATTCATTTTTTCTATCTTGGATAATAGCAATGTCTTTTTGACCATTGCTTAGATATTTCATTGATAGTTCATAAACAGCTTTTTCAATATCAACAAACACTGAGCAAATGTTGTGACCAGCCATTTTATTACCAATTATTACAATCGGTATATTGTATTTTGATAATGTATCCATTTCATCAATCAAAATTTTATCATTATAGATTACAACTCCATCTACATGAGATTTGATAATTGTTTCTATAATATCACTAATATCGGTAACCCCTTCTGTTGTAGTGTGCAACATAATATTGTAGTTATACATTCCTGCAACTGCAATCACACCATTGATAATTTGGCCAGTATACGTAAAACTTGCTTCTGGAATTACTAAACCAATTGTTGTTGTCTTTTGAAGGGCTAACCCTTGGGCAATCGCATTTGGTTTATATCCTAATTTCTCAATCGCAGCCTCTACTTTATCACGAGTAGGACCTTTCACCACATCAGAACCGTTGATTACACGAGATACTGTCGCTAGTGATACACCTGCATCTTTTGCAACATCATATATCGTTACTCTTTTCATCGTCAGTTCCTTTCTCTTCATTATTCTTATCCTCAATCTTATGAATTACTTTAGATTCAGGTTTAAGCCAATCTTTAATTTTATCTGCCGCTTTATCAGCAAATTCCACAGTAGCATCTTTAGCTTTTTCGATTTTATCACTCACTTCAGGTGAGGTTACAAAATCATTCACAGCTTTTTTAGCCTTATCTGTTTCCTTAGAAACAAAATCCACTGCTTTATGAACATTTTCATTTTCAGCAACTTTCTCAAATCCTTCTGTAATTTTTTGTCCTAAATTACTTGCAGATTCCTTTGCTGCTTCTAATGTATCTTTAAGCTTCTCACTGTTTTTAATTTCTTGAATTTTTATAACTGCTTCATCATATGCTTTAAGAGCACCATCTTTTATAGATTGCACAGTCTCCTTTAACTTATCATTATTTTGAATATTCTCTAATGCTTCTTTAGCTTGCGCATAGGCACTTTTTAAAGACTCTAAAGTCTTTGAACGAATAGATTCAATTTTTTCTTTAGACTGTTTATCCATGTTAAACGGAATTATAAAATTATCATTTTCATCATTTGCTGTTTCAATTTCATCAATTTTCTTTTTTAAATCATCTACTGTCTTTTCAATAGAATCTACTGTTTTGTTTTCCATAAATACCTCCTAGAAGTTTATGATATCGTCATCTTCTTGCGTTTCTTGTTTTACGGTTTTATTTAATTTCTCGTTAATATAACTTTTAACAGTTCCCATATTTTCAGATACATATTCACTTGCTTGTTTTACTGCTGCATAACTTTTATCATGTACTTCATCAACTGTATGACTAAGTTTAACTGCAGTATCTAATGGTGCTTGTGCCTTTTCGATACTCTTATCTACCAATTTCATAGTACCATGAAATTCTTTTACAGATCCATCAACTGTCTTCACCAAATTTGTTAATTTTACTAATAAAACACAAAGAAAAATCAGTACAATAACTCCTAAAATAGGAAGCAACTGAACTGATAAGTTTTGCGCTGCCTCTATAAATTCATTCATATAATGTCCACCTCACAGTATTATTATACCAAGAATGTAACATTTTTCAAGAATTTTGATAGCGCTTTACTTTGTTTGCTAATTCGTAGATATCTTTACTAGACATAAATAGGTAAACAGCCGGTTCTTCCTTAGCTAAAATTGCTGCTCCATTTTCATCTTCAGTTAGTATTTTTGATGACGGAATCCGTTCTTGTAAATAATGAATGTCAATATCTATTCCATCCTCTTTATCATCAATACTAGTAAAATCACACAAGTAAACCTCATCAGCTTTACTCAAAGCCTTTGCAAATTGATCAGCAAAATGGAATACTCTAGATACTCTATGAGGTTTAAAAATAGCTACTAATTTCTTATTTGGATAACGTTTTCTAGCAGCATCTATTGTTATCGATACTTCTGTTGGATGATGTGCATAATCATCAATAAATACATTATCTTTTACTTCTTCAACAACAAAACGACGTTTTACTCCACGGTATGAACATAAACCGCTTTCTATTTGTTCACCCGTTAAACCTTCAAGATATCCAATACCAATTACTGCAAGAGAATTCCATAATAAGTGTCGTCCTACAAATGGGAGTTTAAAATGGTGTTTAAACTCACTTTTAAATGTGACATCAAATTCCATTCCCTTAGTATCTTCTATTATATTAATTGCACGTAAGTCATTATTTTCGCCTTCACCATACCAATAGTGTTCGCAAGCTATATTTAATTTTCTAGCTTCCTCATCATCTCCATAAATCATCAATGTTTTTTTAATGTTCTTAGAAAATTCTTCATAAGCTAATCGATAATCTTCATCAGATTTAAAATAATCAACATGATCTATTTCAACATTAGTAATAATTGCATAATCTGGTTTATATGCTAAAAAATGACGTCTATATTCGCATGATTCAACACATAAATACTTACTATCTTCATGAATCACTCCAGTACCATCGCCAATTAAATACCCTGTTGGAAATACTGTATCCATCATTGCTGATAGCATACCTGTGGTAGTTGTTTTTCCATGACTTCCAGCAACACTGATAGATGTATAACGAGACATCAAAATACCCAAATATTCATGATATCGATAACATGTAACAGTTGGGTTATTTCGTGCTGCAATTACTTCTTCAAAGTCTTCTTTAAAAGCATTTCCGATAATTACGGTCATGCCATTCTTAATATTGTTTGAATCGAATGAATCGATATGAATATTTCTAGCAATTAAAGGTTCCTCAGTAAAGAAATGTTTAGATAGGTCACTACCTGAAACTTCCTCCCCTAAATCATGTAATATGCATGCCAAAGCAGCCATACCAGTTCCTTTAATCCCTATAAAATAAATCATATTAAATTCTCCTATTCGTTTTCGTCATCAAACAAACTCATATTACGACTGTTGATAACTTTCTTTTCTGAATATTCTTCTTCCTCAAGTTCTGCATTATCAACTTTTTTCCCTGATAGTGCTGCAGTTCTAGCTAAAATATCATCTAAAGTTAGATTAATCATATCTCTTTCAGCCTTTATCTCTTTTTCAGTTGCCTTTGTAGATTTAGCTGCTTCAAGTTTAGCTGCATTAGGTTCAGCAGTTTTATCTATACCATACATTGGTGAAATAACTGTTCCAATTTTACTATCGCCAACTTTCTTTTTAGGAGATGTAGGAATAATTGCTTCTGCATCCTTTTCATCAACACCAAAAATAGGACTAATAACTGGAGTAAATTCGTATGTAGTCGTATATGTTTTCTTTTTAGAACTAGTCACTGCTTCTTGACGTTGTTTAACCACTTGCTTAACTTCAACAAGTTCATCAACATTCATACTAATTTTTTTAGATTCTGGTTTTGGTTCTTCTGTTACAACTTTTGCATGAGGATTTGGAATTTGCAGCCCATCAATAGACTCACTAGATAATAGTGGTTTTGGTGTTGCAGATTGAGCTTGAACAGGTTTTCTAACTTGTTCAGTAGCATGTTGTTCACGAACTACTTTCTTTTCTTCTCTTTTTAAAGGTAGAGGTGTTGGTGCAACATCTTCATAAACCTCTTCTTCTTCAATTACTTCTTCCTCTTCAAATAATAAACCCATTAGTTTTTTCATAATTATTATTCTCCTTGTACTTAATCATCTATTCTGGTGTTCCAAAATTGTCTGAAGCATAATTCTCATCCGGCTGTGGCGTTGCTGTAGCGCCTGGTACTTTGCTTCCATAATCATCTGATTGATAGAATTCATTACCCATAACACCACTTCCAATATTTTCACCAAGATTTGTTTTATCAGAAATCATTTCATCTACTCTTCCATTTTCCGGTACTGCCACTTCAAATAGATTTAATGCTTCTTTCTTATATTGAATTGCTTCCTTTGATGAATATGCTGAAATTATCTTATCAGAATGTACTTCAATTGTCCTTGCTATCTTCAACATCTCACCAGCAGCGCTAATTACTTCATTTTCATTTCCAACTGTATAAAAATTCATAAACTGTGTTTCTAACAATAACACATATAGATTATCATATTGATACACATCGCAAATATAATCATAACTATTCAAATCAAAATCATCATACTGACCTGTTATTTGAAATAACAAATTCTCAGTATTTACCACATCTTGACTGTTTAATGCGTCAGTATAATATTTTTGACTTATTATTTTTGACACATTCAAATTCATTACAAACTGTACACCATCCTTCGAAAAAATATTATTAGAAGGATTAGAAGAAAATTTACCTATACTTGGTTCAATATAGTAAGAATAGAATTCTTTCCTATTATTTCCTTCAACAGTAGTTTGTGTATTAACAAAATCAAATTCTTCCTGTATTCTCTCTTGAAATGATTGAGTGGATTGCGTACATCCAAATAAAAGAAATACGACTAGTATTAAACAAATGCGCTTCATTTACACCCTCCTACTCTATGATATAGTTTACCACAATCTATGTTTTATTTGCTACTTTTTGCAAACAAAAATAGCACGATAGATAGGTTGTCCTAAACTCATGA
>NZ_JAVWFO010000077.1:0-5230 GCF_036641015.1 Anaerorhabdus sp.
TCTTTTATAATCATAACTTCATTATCTTTTATATTATTGAGAATAACTTTAGTAAACCCAATATTTACTTTCTCAATATTGATTCCATTAAATGTGCTATTTATATTCAAATTTTCATTGTTATGTTTAATGGAAATTGTTTTTCTATAGAATTTCTTTTGAATATTATCAATAGAGTTATCCCAAATTATCAACCCTGATTCCATCAATATCACTCTACTACATAATTCCTCGATATCCTTGATATTATGCGAAGTAAGAACAAGTATTGAATTTCTATTATTTAGTTTATATTCTTTAAGCAATTTAATAATTTCATTTCTCGTTATAAAATCTAACCCAATAAATGGTTCATCAAAAAATAAAATGCTTGGATTATGCAATGTTGCAGCTGCTATTTCACATTTGACGCGTTGACCTAAACTAAGTTTTCTAAGTGGTTTATCCCAATATTTTCTGATTTCCAATTTGCTATCCAATTCATTTATTTTAGTTTCAAAATGTTTATCGGTAAGTTTGTATATCTTTTTTAGAATATGCAAACTTCTTTTTACTGATACATCCCACCATAAATTACTTTTTTGTCCCCATACTACTCCAATATCCCTAACAATTCTTATTCTATTGTTCGAAATGTTTATATCATCATACGAAATTTCTCCTTCTCTAGGGCTTAATATCCCTAGCATCACCTTTAATAATGTAGACTTACCTGAACCATTAAAACCTAATAACGCAACACTTTCACCGTTCAAAATATTCATGTTAATTCCGCTGAGTGCTTCTTTATTTTCCTTTGCATACTTAAAAAATATTTCTCTAACTTTTATCATACTTATCTCCTAACTATTTACACTCTGATATTTCTTACTCATTCTATTAAAAATAATTACAGACAATCCTAATATTATCATCGATATGACACTTGAAATAAAAATAGAAAAACAAATACCACGATCTGCACTAATCAACAATGTGGCTGGAATATAAACCACATAATATATAGGAATTACTATTATCAAAAAATACTTAACAATACCCGTTAAATATTTTAAGGGATAATAACCAATATTAGATGAAGTATCCACAAATAAATTTAGGAATAAGTTACCATTTTCAGAAACGAAACAAAGGGCTCCATAACATATTAGCAATCCAACATACATAATTGTCGTGTTTAATATGATTAAACTAGTTATAAATGCAAAATTGTAAATAGGTGTATTTACATATTGATAGTAAATAATTAATACTACGATTCCTTGAAAAATTCCTGCAATTCTTCTTAAAAATAAATTAGATGAAATTATTTGAAAAATAATTGGTAATGGTCTAATGTAAAAAACATCTAAATCACCTGTCATTGTCAAAACATGAAAGTTATCAAATGATCTTGCAATCATTCTTGCCAAATTATATGAAATTGTAATCAATCCGAACATGTAGATTGTTTCTATAAAATTTTGACTTCCAATTTCAACATAATTAATCATTAATAAATATAAGCCAATGAAGTTCACAAATGAATATATAGTCCATATAATTAATTGAAGGATAAAATCACATCTATATGACAACTGGCTTTCTACACTAACCTTAACAATACTAAAATAAAGTCTAATATACTTGTATACAGTCATCGATTTATTACCCTCCATATATTTGTATTTTTTTAGTATTATTCAAGAAAAAACATTTCCCTATTAGATATAAAATGATTATCCATAGAATTTGTAGACTTAAATCACCAATACTACTTGTACCAATTAAGAAACCTATAGGTATGTCAATAACAAATGCGAACGGTGTAATTTGTGCAATCTCAACAAAAGCATTTGGTAGAAGAATAAACGGAATTAAAGCTCCCGAAAATAATGAACTTATACATGTCAGAATAGCTTTTAGCGAATTGTAATTATGGATAACGAATGCAAATGAATAAACCATTTCTGATATTAAAACAGCAATAATCAATCCTAAAATTAATGATATTAAAAACAATAATACAAAATAAATATTTACTTTATTGAAAAATAATGATATCAAAATTCCCAGTAATATAAATGTTATTCCTTGTATTAAACGTTTCAATGACTCTCCAAAATCTTCCATACAAATATATAAAAACATATCAATTGGACGTATATAATATTTACTAATTTCTCCTTTTTTTATCGTTTTACAAAATTCAGGAATAAGAGTTGTCATTGACGCTTGAAAAATTGACGTTGAAATCAAAATATAAACCAATAAATCATTAGTAAATTCATTAAATATCGAGAATACAGAAAATTCAACAAATATTGTTATTGCTAAAAAAAATAAATTTAAATACACACTGTTTTTATACATTTTAAGTTTATCTAATTGTAACTTAATAATCTCAATAAACATTTTCTCTCTCCTATTAAATAAAGAAGGAGCAAAATTTGCTCCAAAAACTAATTGCACATAGTTATTAACAGTTTTATATCTTCCTCACAATTTGTATAAATACTAAAATCCATGTTAAAACTTACTTGTTATATTACCGTATTTCTCCAAATTCATTAATGCACATTCTTTTTTATAAAATAAGAATATAAATGCAGTTATCGCAAAATAAGTAAGATGATAGAAAGAAAGCTTACTCCATAATTTTACACATTACTCTTCAATTTAACCTGCATTATTTTTCATTTACAAACGCAAATAAGAAATTTATTTACTATCAGTATCTAAAAATGCAACAAACATCATTGCTAATCATAACAAGTTCAAAACGTTTCATTTCACAACTCAACTTTCTTTCTTTAGATACATCATAATTATTTAAACTACTCAAAACAATATTCTATGTTCGAATAGTCATTTTTTTGGTTCGAATAGTTTCAATTTAGAATAATATAAAGATCAATTCATGATAAAATTAAGATATATTAGAGAGGATATTTAAGATGATAAAAATTGCGATTGTTGATGATGACACATTATTTCTTAATTCATTTACTGAATATTTTAAAAATACCGATAAATATTCACTTTCTTCATACTCTGACCCTAAGCTCTTTTGTAAAGAATATTTCTCCCAAGAATATGATGTAATATTTTTAGATATAGAAATGCCTTCCTTAAGCGGAATAGAGATTCATGATTTTTTGAAGAACAATAATTCTTAAAGCTTAATTATTTTTGTTTCCAATCAAGATAAATATATACTAAACTGTTTTGATATAAACGTAATTGGATTTATTCAAAAATCTAAAATTGATTTACAATTACCTAATATTTTGAAAAAAATTGAAAACAATTTTATACAATCAATCCATAGATTTCAAACTCGATATGGATATATCACTTTAAAAAACAATCAAATATCTGCAATCGAAGTTATTAATAGAAAAGTTGAATTACATGCAAAAAACGAAATTTATATACTAAAAAATGAAAAGATAAGTTCTATACACAGTATTCTTAATGATGATTTTTTCCAGATTAATCGCTCAACAATTATAAATTTGCACAAAATTATATCCATAAAAGACAATCAAATTTTTGTCAAAAACATAAAAAAAGCTTTTTTATTAAGCAAATATAGAAAAAAAGATTTCTATTCCAAATATGTTAGTTTAACAAAAGCGAGGAATTATTAATGATTATCCTAAACTATATTTATTGCTTCCTTGAACTATATACACTTTTTATATTATGCGATATATTTATAGATAAAAAATATCCAAACACTATTAATATGTTTGTTTTAATTCTCTTTTCGATCATTAATGTTGTACTAGCTCAAATATTTTCAAATACCTTAAGTTCAATTTTGCTTATTTCCATAGGAATTCTCATGTGTTTTTTTCTATTTCAACAACATAAAAAAGAAATTATATTTTTATCTCTTGCATTATTTATTGTTGTTGGAATAACTTCAATTATTACAATCAACCTCATATCACTAATTAGTGGGTTATCTTCTACTGCACTACTTACAGATCCCTCGATTTATCTCTTTGGAGGTATATTTAATAAATTAATCCCTCTAATTCTTGTATTACTAATTCGAAAGCATAAAAATAATAATGAAATTATTAAAAAACAAAATATCATTGTCTTCTTTTCACTACTAATATTTCTATTTATTATAATTGTTGCACAATACTCACTTGTACTTACAATTCAAAAGAATTCATCTAGAATACTATCTCTAGTAACATCATTTCTATTAATAGTCATTTTTATTATTATAGTTATTATGTTAAACAAATATAATGATATTCAAAAAAGTAATTTAATTAATCAATATAACAGTAATATTATGGCACTTTACAAAGAATATGAAATTAACTTAAATATAAATAAAGAAGAAATCATCATGATAAAACACGATTTAAAATATCACTTCCAATTATTTAAAACATTAATTCTCGATAAACAATATGATAAGGCAATAGACGTTATTGACCAATTAATTGAAAAGACAGATTCTATATCCCCAACGGTTTATAGTAATAACATTGTATTGGATAGTATAATTAATAACTTCATCACCGAGAATTCAACCATCCAATTCACAGTGGACATAAATACCTCTTTATCTTTACTCAATGAATTAGACACTTGCATTCTATTTTCAAACTTGTTAAGTAATGCGGTATATAGTTCATTAAAATCTAATAAAAAAATCGTTGAAATAACTGTATTAGAAAATGAATACTTCTATGTAATTGAGGTGATAAACTCAATAGAATCAGAATACAGTGATATCACTATCACTTCAAAAGAAAATAATGGAACACATGGATATGGTCTAAAAAATATTTATTCCATTATTCGTAAATTCAAAGGAAGTTACCATATCGATCAAACTAATTATCTATTTAGCTTCAAAATTTTATTTCCAAAGGTAATTGTCGATGAGAAACATTAGTGAAAAAATTGCAATATATCTAAATGAGTCATTAGATAATCTTTATCCATTAAATAGATTAAGGTATGGTGTTGAATTATTTTTAAGTCAATTTATTTTAGTTCTATCTATGTTAATTATCTCATTTGCTACACATACGACTAAACAAGTAGTAGAATTTATGATATTTTTGATTTTGATTAGAACATTTTGTGGTGGATATCATTCAGATACATACCTTATGTGTTTCTTCATTACTAATGGAATTTGTTTTATATCTATTTTTATTGGAATTACATATAACAATTCTATTCTATATAAAATTATTTCAATACTATCTTA
>NZ_JAVWFO010000078.1:0-5227 GCF_036641015.1 Anaerorhabdus sp.
ATCAGCCTCTTCAAAAAAATTAGTTGCATGTTCTGTTACTACACAACCCATACTTACAAAAACTTTTAAATTTGGATAATTATCAAAATAAATATCATTAATCGATTTGCGAATTATTTCTAATTTATTTTGAACAATTTTTTCTGGGATTTCTAAGAATAATAAAACAAACTCATCTCCACCCCACCTAACTATTGCATCTACTGAACGTATGTTATTATCACAAACTTTTACTACTTCTTTTAAAACTTCATCTCCCACAATGTGACCATATGTATCATTAATTTTTTTAAAATCATCTAGGTCTAAAACAACAATTGCATTTATACCTCGCAAGTGCTTCAATTGTTCTTCAAAATATCTACGATTATATGCATTGGTCAATGAATCTTTATATATCTTATTGTTATACGACTGAATCGTACGGGCAAATTCTTCCTTTCCGTATGCAGCAAAGAGAGTCTCATCTGTAAACTTAGCTACCAACTCAACTGAATATTCATTTCCTTCTACTTCTACATACAAAGCAATTACAAAGTAAATATCATCACCAATAAATTCAAATTTTGTGAATTGTTTTTTTGACAAAAGCACTTTAGATGAAATACAACAATCACATCTTTTCTTTTTATTCCACACATTATAGCATTCATAGGGAGCTTCAATAAATTCCCCATTATTGTCAATCGTGTATTGTCTAGTCATTGAAACATCTACTAATCGAACAATATCAAAAATCCGATTCTGTTCTGTGATAAATATTCTTAACTCTTCTTTTGTAAAAATCATGTCTCCCTCCTATATTTTTCTTGCAATAAAGTTATTTAGACTTTTTAATATTTTGTCTAAAATCATTAAATGATTAATATACTAGTAAATGTGAAGAGTAATTAACTCTTCACATTTACATAAATCACCATTATTTTGCTAAATATCTAATTTTGTTCTTCAACTTCTTCGTCTTCGACTTCATGCCATTTTCTACCAAAGTAGAAACAAACAATATTTCCTAAAGCGAAGGCTATCATCAATAATGTATACTTATCAACTAATTTCATTGGAAGAGTAATATTTTCTGTTAGAAGGAATACGATGATTGAAACTACCGCAACAATTACACCTATTACTTTGTATATACGCTTGCGTTCAAATTCATCTTTCACTTCTTGATTTTCTTCATTTTCTTCTTCTTTTTCATGTTTCGCAAATAGAAGAACAATGGTTAGTAACACTCCTATTAATGACGCTATTAAGTTTATTAATGCCCAACTTCTTCCAACTACCTCTGGTGTTGATTCATGAGGAGTAATTTCATCATGCGTCGGACTTGGAGTTTGCATAGAATTACTAGTTTTTGTAGGACTTGGTTTTTGAGTTGGGATTGGTGTTTCAATGTTATCATTTCCAGATTTTTTTGTTTGTGGTGTAATAATTTTGGAGTCAATAATACACGCATTTTTTTCGTAACTCCAATAATACCCTTCAGGATATCCGTCATCTTGGCAAGTTCTAGGTTTTTCAGATACTTCTACTGTATCTACTAGATTTTCAACATAAACAATCACTGTAACTCTAGACTCTAAGCCCTCTTTATCTTTTACAACAAAAGTTACTTTATAGCTTCCAACGATATTTTTATTAAATCCTCCATCACTTTCTACCACAACTTTTTCTTTAATATCTCCATCTTCAGGATCTTCTGCCTTGTCAATTAATGATAATAAATTGAGATTCTCACCTTTCTTTATTGTTACATTATGTGCAGTTATTGTTGGACTAAGATTTATTTTAGTTTGAACATGTACAGTAACTGTAATTGTACTAGATTTATTTATTTCATTAGTAACTATAAATGTTACATCATAATGTCCTACAACTTCTTTATTAAATCCTCCATCACTTAAGATTTTTACCGCACCACTTCCTTTTAAATTTCCTGAGACAGGATCACTTGCCTCTGTCACCAATGACATTAAATCCAATGATTCTCCTACTGTAATTGTAGTTCCATTTGCACTAATAGTTGGAATTCTTGGTTTAACAATAACTATTGCTTTTGATAGTGTTGATAAATTTGTATTTATATCTTCTACTTTATATGTCACTATATATGTATTTGGAATATTAGCATTAAAACCACCATTATCATAGGTAACACTATTAGTTAAATCTGACCCATTCTGATCTAAAGCACTATCTACTAATGATAATAAGTTTAAACTACTACCTTCATATATTGTTATTCCATGAGTTATGATACTTGGTGGAAAGTCAATACTAGAATTAACTGGTAAGACTTGTATTAAACTTGTATTTGTCCCTACTACTCCATTTTTATAAGTCACTGCGTAGGTAATTGTATAATATCCTTCAATATTATAATCAAAGCCTCCTTTTTCTATTATTATCACACTGTTTTTTATATCTGTTCCCTCATAATCATAGGCACTGTCAACAAGTTTAATTAAATCGTCTTCCTCAAAAATAGTACCCACAACTATTGAAGTGTTGTGTGTATTAATCAATGGTGGTCCCGCTGAAATTACTGTAACAGTTGCTAGGTTTTGCGTTGTTAATCCTCCTGAATCCGTTACTGAATAAATAATTGAATATGTACCTAGGACGCTTATATCAAAATTTCCATTAGATTCAATTACTACATTATCTTTTGATAATGAAGTATCCTCTTTATCTGATGCACTTATTACTAAGTCTAGCAGTTTAAAAGTAGAATCATTTTGCATTACTATCATATTTTGAGTAACTATTGTTGGGGCCGTATTTTCTACAACACTCAACACATAACTATCAAAAGGTTTTTCTATTTCCCCTTGATTATAAATATCTCGAGCTTTTGCATATATAGTAACATCACCCATAGCATGTGTAGTTAGCACACCATTTGAATCAATAGTTGCAATGTTTGAGTCACTAGAGAACCATACTATTGCAGAATCATCAATCTTTGAACCAATAATATTATCAAATAAACTCACCCCATTATTTAAAGTTGCAACCTCATTTGTAGTAGAACCCACAACTAATGTAGATTTTTTTGTAGTAATTTGTAAATTTTTTGCAACAACAGTAAATTTGTTGTTTATAAAAGTATTTTCATTTGAATTTATTACTTTTGGTGATTGCTCATTATAATAACTAGTATAAATTGGATATCCTGGTATACCAATTATTTCACCTGGATCCACAGGAGTGATAGGTTCTTCTATTCCTTGAATTACTTCTTTTAATGTATAGTTAGCATTGGTATGAAAATCAAAATTGTATAGTTTAATGTTGTTATTTATTGGTAAAGTTATTATTGCACCTGTTTCTACAGATACTAAATTTTTATTTGTATGCAAATTTTCAACTAAAGTTTGTGCAACTATATTTACATTCATATCTGAATATCTACTTGGAACGACAAAACTTGGGATTACTGTTTTTGTGACTAACTTAATATTTGCTTGTGGTGCTCTATTTTTATTATCCACCGTTTTTGCATAATTCATAACTGTGAAAATGTCATCAAGTTGTTCTTGAATACCAACTGTTGAATTTTTATTTCCATCAATTACCCAATAATTATCAATTAAATCTTGAATTGCTCGATTATCTGCAGTATTTGGTTTCTCTTTATGTAATTCAAATGACGCATTAAAATAATTTCCATTACTCATATTCCAAACTGCATACCTAAAATCTTCTGGAACTCCAATATATTTATATCTATAATCTTGCACATAGATATGATTATGAAAAGTATCCTCTGGCAAATCAATAATTCCAGCAAAGATTACACTTTGATTTTCCGGACTAACATAAGTTGGCTGTCCAACACTTTGAGTTCCTGATTGCTCAATTTTTATAGATCTGCTTTTTGAATTGGATAAAGCAGAATCTATGCTAATATCTCGATAAAATAAATCACTTACATACTCATTTTGTATTATTCCATAACCTTCTGTTGTTTTAATATTACGTATCTTAACATTTTCAATATTGATCTGCCCTGGATTATATAAAATATTAAGTGCGATATTTTTATTTCTTGTATCTACTCCCCAAAATGATGGATATTCTGTGGTATTATCTGAACCTATATTTTCTAATATTATATTTCGCATAACAAACCCATCACAACCTTTTTCAACACCTCCACCTGTGATAGTAAAAAAGTATTCACCTCTATTTTTAGGTACTTTAGTTGTACCACTGCCACCACCAACAGGATACATATCTTTGTTTTTTCCATCAAATTTGAGATTTTCTAAGTAGATATTTTTATGCATAAATATCCACCTCTCCATTTTATCATCTATATTTGGATTACCGGTTCCACTACGAGGATTCTTAGAGATGACAGTTAGAGGCTCTCCATTTATATCTTTATTTAGTCCGATATATGAAGCATTCTCTTTGGAAAAAACAGTATAATCTGTACTATCTACATTATTAAATAAGCCATCATCAAAAAAGATTGTAAAATCTTTAGATGGCACTGCGTAATTCAGTAATTTTATTGTTGTCCCATCTTTGTTAGAAAAATTAACATTCTTAAAATCAATATCATTCGATTTATTAACTACTACACTTTCAAGCGAATAATCCACTCCTAAATATGTAAGGGAAGTTAAATTACTTTTTGTCTCATCATGAGTAATTAAATAATACTTAATCCCTTGACCACTAAATGTATTTGATGCATTGACATAGCTTTCTTCTGTATACTTTGGCGTAAAATCACCAATACTATTTGGAGCATCTCCATCTTTTTGTACCGTGTACGCAAAGGAAACCAATATGGAGCTAAAACTGATAGCAGCTAAAACAAACCCAATTATAAATATTTTTTTCACTATTTTTTCTCTACCTAAATACATATTCACTATCCTCCTAGAACATGTAATTATAGAACATGTCATTAATTAAAATTGACTTATCAAAACTATTTTGATATCTTTTAATTAAACAAAGCATGAAATACTTTATTTCTCGATTATCATACTCACTTTGACGTATCAAAATCGTGAATTATAAGTTATTTAGGAGCAGATTATGAAAACTATTCTTGTAGATGACCAACCCTTATCTATTAAAAAATTTGAAGAAGAATGTAGAAAAAATAGCCTATTTGAAGTTATTGGAGTATTCAAAAATCCTATTTCAGCACTTGAGTTTTCTAAAACCAATCACATTGATTTTGCTATTCTTGATATCCATATGA
>NZ_JAVWFO010000079.1:0-4963 GCF_036641015.1 Anaerorhabdus sp.
GATGAACAATAAACTAATTAAGCTTGGTTTTCCTATAGTATTTTGTATCCTTGTAACTTTAATATTTTGTTATCCATTTCTAAATGGCTCAATATTAATGGGACCTGATACTGCATTTCATATAAACCGTATAGAAGCACTTAGTATCGCAATGCAAAACAATGATATATTTCCTAGGTTATTTTACCACCAAAACTTCCATTTTGGATATGGTAGTCCTATGTTTTACTCAATATTTTTCTTATATTTCCCTGCCTGGCTTAGAACTATAGGAATAAGTGTATTTAATTCATATCATATTTTCTTGTTTGTTTGCACCTTTTTAGCTTCATTTAGTATGTATCAATGTGCAAAATTGTTCATTGGAAAAAAGAAGACTATTTATATATGTATTACTGTAATGTTCTATATTTGGAATTGTTATTATATGTCTGATTTATATAAACGTGGTGCCATTGGAGAAGTTTTAGCCTTTATATTTATACCTATTATCATTATGGGGATGTATCACTCTGTATATGGTGATTATAAAAAACACTATATCTTGGTAATTGGATTTTGTGGTTTATTACTATCACATAACATTACATTCCTTATAATGGTTGTTTTATATGCTTTTTACTTATTGTTTAATATTAAACAATTATTAAAAGAAAAGAAACGGATAGTTATCATCGCAATAATAGCTACAGTAAGCATACTTATTACT
The DNA here is from genome assembly GCF_036641015.1 of Anaerorhabdus sp. Taxonomy (GTDB): domain Bacteria; phylum Bacillota_I; class Bacilli_A; order Erysipelotrichales; family Erysipelotrichaceae; genus Anaerorhabdus. The sequence goes on from NZ_JAVWFO010000079.1 coordinate 710, forward strand.
TGTTTCTTTACGATGCCAATGCTTGAACAAATGTTAAGTGGAAAACACCGTGTTGATGACTATTTTGGTACATCCTCAATGTCTGAGTTAGCCCTAAAGTTAAGTAGTATAGTTGATTTTAGAACGGATGCAAGTAATTATCTTACCGATTCTGTTGGACCATTCTTATTGTTCATACCGCTACTTTATCCGCTTGTTAGTAAGAAAAACAAAAATACTACTATTACATATGTACTATTATCAGGTTACTTCATGATTTTTATGACTACTAAATTATTTCCATGGCAATGGGTAGAATTTCTAAGTTTTATGCAATTCCCATCTCGTGTCCTTGTACCAGTCGCTGCTTTTCTCGCTTTAGCTGCTGGGTATACAGTTGCTAGAATACCGGTTAAAAAGAAAATCAAATTACCTCTTAATAACATATTAATTGGATCTGTCTTTATATTTGCTATCTTACAATTATACGGTATCTACTCATCTCCTGGACTAATCACATCAGTAACTACACCAGAAGAATTAACAGATGATAAATTTATAGGTCGAGAAGAGTGGTATTCTTTGCTAGAACTATCAACCCCTGACTATTTACCACTAGATACTAATATCAACTTCCGTGATTATAAATCTACTATTGTTACCAACAATGAGGAAACCCCTCGTCAAGCTATGGATTATACCACGTATAATAACTTTACCTTTACTTATCCAAAGATAAATGAAGGAGCATATTACGTAATTCCTCTTACTTACTATAAAGGCTATGTAGCAGAGATATATGACGGAAATACTTTAATTGAAACAGTGGATACTTATCGTGACCCTGAAATGGGGTTAGTAAGATTTGATCCATCACCTTATTCAAGTGATACACAAGAAATTACATTCAAGGTCTACTATAAAGGAACTACTATTCAATCAATTACAGCTAAAATATCGTGGTTTGCATTCATTGTGTACCTTATTGTAACCATTGGTATTATTGGATGGAATTCAAAGTTAGTTAAAAATATACTTAACAATACTAATATTACTAATCAAATTAAGCATAAAAAATAGCACTTAAAACTATCGATGTTACACTTTTTACAGCGAATAAATGTGTTATGCAACACTTTTTACAACGAATACTAAAAATAATACTTACTTAACTGGTAGTATTATTTTTATTTTAAATTGATTTTCATAACTCAATGCATACAATTGTCCTTCAAGAAACCGTAAGACATTCCTTACTATATTCAATCCTTCTCCTGATACTACCTTATTATTAGGAACAATTACCTCAGGTAAATCATTAATACACTCTATAAATAACATATTGTTTACTCTATACACTTGTAAAGATACATTCTTATTCGTTTTATTATTCTCTAAGGCTTCATAAGCATTAGTTAGTATATTAGAGAATAGTGTTACCATCTCAAAATCACTTAATACATCCTTCATATTGGTTCTAATATTAAATGTAACATTTATACCTAAATTATCATATTTATCATTAAATAACTTTAATACACAGTTTAATATCTCGCTATCACAATATGATTCTTGCTTATATCTACTATATTTATCATCAATTTCTTGCATTGAGAACCCATCATCACCTAGATGTTCCATTTGAACATTAATTAATTTAATAAGCTCTTCAGATTCTTTTTGCTTATTTTGATAATACTCTTCCTCAACTTGGATATTTTTAAGTGCATCCAATCTACTTTGATCCATGATAATCTTTTTATTTTGATCAATTATTTGCTTAATGGCTCTAATTATAATGCAATTAGATAATACAAAGAAAATAGAAACCAAAAGTAATACAAATAAATCTTGTTTAATCTCAGACATAAAGTTAGATAATTGAATAAAACTAAGTAATATAAACGATATAATAACCAAAATAACATTGATTAGTGTTTTATTATCAACATGACTAATTAATCCTTTTTTAATAATTTTATACTCGATAAATAATGAAATCGCTAAAATAATATCAAAAAGTATATATACTTCAGTACTTAAAAACGTTTTTTCTACAAACATTGTTTCATTAAAATTAGTAAATAATACACCTAAAGGCATAATAATGAATTCTGTAAATGTAATAACACTCAATATCCATACAAAACACAATATTAACTCGATTAACTTAGCATCAAATAAATGCAGTGTTAATACTGTCATAAATCCAAATAAAATTAATTGTCTAATAAGTGGTAAGTAGATTCCTGCACCTAAATCAACACTAATAACAATATACATCGCCACTAACATTGCAATCTCACAAATAATAAAGTTCTTAAAATTTGGTTTAACTCGCTCACTAAAAAATATGTTAATAAATGCTGACATAAACGTTATTAAAAATATGTTATTCCACAATTGAAATCCGCTATAACTAGTCATTCAGGTCTCCTTATTCTATTACTTTATCTTGGTATTCTTTTTTAACTAATTCACTATATTTTTTAGCCTCTTCTTTCTTCCCACTTTTATTTAATTCTTCTATAACACCAATATGATTCGCTAAATCATGATAAAATTTACGAACTTGTGAGTTTTGTTTTTCTATTGATTTGACAATCCTTAAGCGATAATCTGTCTGCAACAGCATTTCATCATATTTTTTTAATTGCTTTGCCTTATTAATAACACTCACTACTGCATATATTAATCCCAACAATGAACATATCCATAATAAAGCACATATAATTGATAGTATTACCATTACTTTTAAACTGTTTATACTAAATGAGATTACGATTGTAAACAGCATAAAAAACTGTCCAAAAATATAAAACAATAGACAGTTTACTTCTTTTGCATCTCCTTTTAAATCAAAGATTTCATTTTTCATATAGCGTACCTTAATACTATTTTACTAGTAATTTTTGCTTTTTTAATACGTACGTAACAAGAATAGAATTTAGTGTAATGTATAACGCACGTAGTATTCAAGAGTGTCTTTTTAGCATGTTATAATTCAAGTGGTGATAGTATGACTAAAATTGGAATTTGTGATGATAACGCAGAGTATTTAAAGTTATTAACTGATAAAACAAAAAGATATTTCTTCTCAAAAGGTGAAAATGTAAAAATAAATTGTTTTTTTGATGCACAATCTTTAATAAGGAATCTAGAAAAGAATGAGTATGATTTGTTATTATTAGATATTGAACTCAACAATTCAGATGAGAATGGAATAGAATTAGCTAAAAAGATTAACTATTTCCATCCAAACTGTTTCATTATCTTTGTATCTTCACATTCAGAATATTTTCTAGATGTATATGATGCTAATCATATTTATTTTGTAGTTAAAAATGAGATCGATATCAGTCTAAATAAAGCATTATCCATATTTACCGCTAAAATGAGTCAATCTTTATTTGGCGAAAGTATTATGGTTAAGTTTAGAAATGAAAGTACTTTAGTACCTTTTTCCAAGATTATTTTTTTGGAAAGCCTGTTAAGAAAAATAAGATTCCATTTAAATGATAAAGAATTATTCTCATATGCTAGTTTTGATGAGATATTGCTTCAACTAAACAAGGAGGATTTTGTACAATGTCATCGCTCCTTTATAGTAAACTTACGACACATAGACAAAATTGTAAAAAATGAGATTATCATGGTAGATGGTTCCATAATTCCAATTGGAAGAATGTTCCGCAAGCAATTTCTTGATGATTTATTTGCTAAAACTAATATTCACATTGATTAACCGACACTTATTAAGAAATAAGTGTTTTTTGATATAGAAAAGTGTAGTGACAGATTCGTCATTACACTCTTAATACTTATTTTTTAAATATTCTTGTAATTTCTACGATTATAATTGCGAGGAAATTAAGTGCATATCATTTTCCGCATAATAATATGCATATGAGCTTCCACCGCTATCGCCAAAATCAAGTTCAACGATATCATGCGATAAAGCCCAATCAATTATTACCTCAGGTTTCAATAATCCATCCACAACAGCTAAACTAATTGATTGACTGTCTTCCATCAACAATGTTTGGGTATTCTTAGTTGTAAGTTTTTGCAATGTACATGCAATACTAACTAATGGACGAGATTCTAATTCATTCACTTTCTTGCCAAAATCTTTTTTATAGTTATATCGTAATGCAGTCTCAATCTCAATTCTATTACCGGAATTAATACCCACAAATGCAGGACTATATCCTAATATAATATCTTTTTTCTCATATTCCCATGACGCATAGTAACCATGATGAATGTGCATAT
>NZ_JAVWFO010000080.1:0-4894 GCF_036641015.1 Anaerorhabdus sp.
TTGTTTTAGTTCATCAATAGTTATCTTCTCTTTACCATTTTTTTCTAAGTAATCATTAGCTATGCCTAGTTCTTTATCCCCTACTTTTTCACTTCCAATTTCCCATAAAGACTTTAAATAACTTTGTTGATTTGTTTCACCATTTACAAGATTTTGCATGACATATACTAACGATAGCGTTTTTGCTACTGAATGCTCAATAAAATTCTTCTTTTGGTCTATCGTACATTGATACGCTTTCTTACTAAAAGTAGATTTTGTCATGGTACCTAAAAGTCTGGTCCACCATTGTGCAGTCGCAACTCTACATAAATTTTTACTTTCTTTGGTATAACCCTTAACTTTCTTTTTGAAATCAATTTTTTTATAAATGTACTGCACTACGAATTTTTGAACATTATTTGATGAATCATTCAATACATCAAATAAGACCATGGCTAAAGATTGACTGAATGTAGCTTCCATACGAAACCAAGATTTAATATTTTTAGAAACAACATGATCACTTTGATTTCTTTCTTTCAACTTATCGTAGAAAATCAAACTAAATTCGTTTCCACGTTTTCCAAATCGAATAGATTTACCAATTACTTGACCTTTAGAATTTTTAGAAACTGTATAAATATTTTTTCGAGAAAATGAGGTAAACAAGTTATTATCAAAGTACTTACCTACACGATTAACAATATCAAATTTCCAATTATAATAATCAAAAGAATAATCAATACGAGTGATGTTGTAATTGGGTATATACTCAAATTTATTATGATGAGAATACATCTTAATAAATCTAAAAAAAGTATCCCATGAATAATGTTCTTCAAGTTCTCGACAAGCACGACCGGATAGAAGTACGCATATATTCATATCTTTACGATTTGATACAAGTATCTTGATTTTTTCATAATATACAAGCATATAGTCGTAATGCATAGGTGCAAAATCACACTTATAAAAGTCTTTTCCAAAGTAGTTAAATACATCATTTAGTGTATGCTTTTTTATACACACACAAAACCAGTCAATTAGGCTTTCACAAAAGGCTATTTCACACTTTTCATTGTACGCCGTACCCCCCATGTTATTAAGGGGGGCTACTTTACTGTTTTTAGTCATTGTTGCCCCTTTCTATATCGCCCAAGCTGTCGCTTTTGGGCGATTATTTGAAAATCTTAACAACATAAAGAAATGTCCAATATAAGAATTCAAATACGCACCAAACAAGCACTAAACCTAAACAAAATCGAACTACATCCATAGGAAAAAATAAGCAAACAAGACCACTAGCACTGTTAAGAAGATTAGTACCTGAAGTTATCCAGGATGATAAACTGGAAATATCCAAATTAATTGGAGGTATCAAATTAATTAAAAACTTAGCTATCTCAACAAAAATTTTTACAAGTTCAGTAAATATCATGATTAATGCCACCCCTTTTCTAATAATCTTTTAAATCTATCGTAAATAAAATTGAAAGTATTTAACGATAGAACAAAACCCATAAAAATATAATATGCGTTAAATAAAATTGAAAAATGTGATTTAAAAACACTTAAGTCAAACTCTAATCTTGGTATCAATGGTTGACCCAATAAACTGACTTCTGAAACAACAATACAAGCATTAGTACAATTAAAATTAATGAATGTATTAAATAAGCTTTTAAAGATTGATGAAAGGTCATTTATAAAAGGAAACTTTGATTTAACTAATTCCTGTAAAGGAAAGAATATTGCTGCAAAATCAAAACTTGCTGGAAAAAATAATGATGTTACAAATTCTATTACAGTAGCAACAGCTTTCGCAATAACATCAGGAATGGATAAAACAGCGTTTAATATTTGAGATAATATATTGCCTAACCACTTAATCAAATCTCCTATACCGTTAACAATTTGAGCGGGTATTTTTACAATAGCATCAAGTAACGCCTTTATCATATTGCCTATATTTCCCATTAATGAATTTAAAGCGTTTCCTAACCAACCAAATGAAGCTCCTGTTAATGCTCCAGCTCCTGCATTAGATAAAGGTTCATCACCACCAAGAGCCGGTAAATCTAACGGTGGTAATGGAATAGACTCCGCCCAATCATTAGGAATTGAAGTTGGAAACGGAATTGATGTTGGGTATGGTGCTGTTGTTGGAAATGGTGGAACAGTTGGAACTGCTGTAGGAAGTGGAATTGTTTCAGTGAATGTTTGGTCATAGATTAATGGTATTTTTTCTAAAAAATCATGATAATCTCTTTGCATTAAATCAATTCCCTGCAAATCAAAAATACCACTTGGAATATTAAATCTATCTAAAAATTCTTGTTGAGATTTAGGTAAATCTTCCATACCGATATTACTTTGAAGTGGTAAAGAGTCAGCATATTCTTTCGTATATAACATCATTTTATTTTTAGTTTTAGACCAAAATGAGATAGGTATATTACCATTAGTACCTAAATTATTAGTACCTTTAATAAAAGCACTTTTTTGCCAAAGTACGATAGTATCTTCAGTTAAAGAGAAATCATTTTTACCAACAGGTGCCCACTCTAAATAATAATTAATATCTAGAAGTTTATAATAATTTTTGTTAGGAGATAATTCTTGCGTTTCAAAACCATATAAACCATGAGAAACTCTAGGATATCTAATAGTTACAAAACTACTATATCCACCCGTATATTTACCACTAACATTACCAATAACTCCAAGTCCTTGAACATTATATGTTGTATTAAAATCATGATCTAAAATCTCATAAAATTTTAAAGTGTTAGTAACATTACCTTCAGCTATTTGTACTTGTATTGAACCTTTATTAGAGAGCTTTAAACTATTATTATAAAACTCAATCGTATTACCGTTTACATATTTCAAATCACCACTTTCCCAAGGAATGTTTTTAGATTTATTGAAATTAAATATATCTTGAAAGAATGTTAATAAACCCTGCGAGGACATTCGTATTTGATTATTAGCAGCAGCTTGAATATCCCATGAACTAAACAAATCAGAACCATTTTGATTTTTATATTCGATAACATCTTCAACATATTCGAGAACTCCATCATCAGTGAGTATTCTTATACCTAATAATGCTAATAAATATTTAACGATTTCCTTTTGACAAGTTTCAGGTTTAGATAAATCACATACAGTAGCATAAACATCTTTAACAACTTCTTTTTCTAAAGGTGGAACATAAACAATGGACAATATAATAATCGAAAAAGATATGAATATTTTGATGAACTTAGTTAAATATTTTTTTAAGCCAGTCATATAGAAACCTCATTGATACAAGAATACAAAGACATATCAACAAGTCATTTATGATGATGAACTGTTCATTCATTTTTATATTTTCCTGTATTATACTTTCTTGATTTAAAATGATTTTATTTAATGTTTCAGTGTAATCTATTGTTACTACTTCTACTTGACTTTCTTGTTGTTCATTACCAGGTAAATTATTATCAACATTAGTATAAGTAGGAGCACTCTCTGGAATAGTATTTGTATCATCTTGTGGTATCCCCTCTTCGTTTAATAATTCATCCATTACAATATTCTCTCTTTCCCCTTGATCGCATTAGAGAACATTTGAGCAAGCTTACTCGCTAATGCAAAAACCACTGATATTGGAAATGCAACTGCTAAAAATTGAACAACTAATTCAACTATTATTTGATAATTCGGTACTATCATATATATCCCCTTTCTTGAGCTCATTACTTATAAATTTGTTACGGTGTATTAGATAATAAGTATCATAATCTTGGTAATACTTATATTTATGAAACCAAAAATAACGGTGTTTTACTTTTCCATCCAAGTGAGAGTCATCATTGGAATCCAGTAATGAGTCTCTATCAATAAATTTATTATGTTGTAACATTCCTAATATACACTCACACTTAATTACGTTTGAAAATTGCTCACGCAAAGGTTTAGCCATGCGACCGAACACTTGACTTGTAGCTACAATATGAAGTCGTTGTTTACGTTGTTGAGAGAAAACTGACATAGTATCCATATTGATATTTTTACTTTCTAGAGAATTAAAATACAGCTGTATCTCATCAATGAAAAACAAGACACCTAAATCATCATTTTTATATTGTTCTAGATCATCAGCATTATTAAATGGAAAAACTCGATTATCTTGGTTATATATTTTTTTTGAAACTTCATTATCATACAAACCATTATTGTGTATGTATTCTTCATATGTAACGATTGGATAATCATTGATGAATATGTTTGTTACAAGCTTGCATTTTGGATAATCTTTGAGAACTTTTTTTACATATTGTACTGCCGATAATGTTTTTCCACTTCCTTGAGGACCAACGAAAATTGTTAAACCATCAGGAACAAAATAATTTGGGTTTTGTTTTGCAAACATAAATCTTGATTTGAAATATTTGAATATTCCAAATGCATTTAAAGGCATTTTTAAAGCCGTTTCTTCTAACATGAATTATTCCCCTTTCTTTGCTAGAACGAGGTTGACATACCTCGCTAACGCTCACTGCCTTGATATCTCAAATAGAAACAAGTTCCATTCTCGCTAACAAGGTAAAATAAAAAGGTAAGCAATGCTTACCTCGTAGTTGTTAAACTTTGATACGACCACGTTTTAATGCACCTTGTACGATATTGATAACTTTACCGCTTAATGCATATACAAGAACAACAACTGCAGCACTTCCAACACCGGCAGCAATAGCAGTGATGATTGTACCTGAATTTACTTGTGAAGTAAAAGCAGTAACGATTGGCGAAACATCTATCGCAGTTTCAGCGAATGTAGTTAAGATTTGTAACATGTATGTATCCCCCTTTCTTTCTTTTTTTATATTAGGAACTCTACTGAAAAGGAAGAGCCTTAATA
>NZ_JAVWFO010000081.1:0-4869 GCF_036641015.1 Anaerorhabdus sp.
AATAAATCACAACTATCTTTCATCCATCCGGATGCTTTTTCAAGTTTTCTAGAAGTGTCAAATGCACCATAATATGGATTAAGCTCACATTGAGGATTATGTTGTTCATCACAGAATATTATTTTTATCTTATATTCAATTGCTTTATTTATTAAGTATGTTGAAATTGTTGCCATCGTCGAATCAATCAAAATAGTATGGATTTCAGATAAATGAATCATATTCACTTCTTCATTTCTTACAACTAAGAAATTATTTTTAAAACTCAAATTACATTGTTTTGATACGTAAATTGTCCGCCATGTCATAACTTCTTCATCTCTCTATAGATACCTGAAGTTGATTCAAAGATAAATACAGTGTTATCTAAATTAACATTTACATTAGTTCTTCTTCCATATCCACTTACTTTAAGTCTACCATCAGTACTATTAACATTTTTATAACCTTGATTCAAACTATCTAGAATACAATTTGTTATTTTGAGAAGCTCATCAATATCAACATTGTTTTCCGTAATATATTTAATGATTGTTTTATTATTTTTTTGCATAAATTCTGCTTTAATACTAATTTTATTAAGAATTGTTACCATCAATTTTTTAACAGGTTCAACATAGTCATTTGATAGTTTCCCTTTAGTAAGATAATAGAGCAATTCTTTATCTTCATCATTTAGAAAGATTTGTTCAACGATACGTAATTCGCTCATAGAATTCAATGTAAACTTTGTTCCATTCATAATAATTGGAAGTCCAAGTGGAATTTTTTGCCCAATTTCAAATTCATCAAACTCACAATATTTTTCAATATAACTTAACACATTGTTTTCATTTGTTGAATAGATTATAGGAATAGATACTATTTTCTTATCTGTTTTTTTACCTTTTCTATATTTTACAACAATACCATGTGCTGGTTTTGCACTTGCATATCCACCATATATCATTGGATCCTTGTTTGCTTTTAAAGGAAATGAGATTGTTAAAGTTTTAATCTTATCCACTCCTTGAATAGTTTCATCATAAAACTTACCAGTTCCATAGTCTGTTTTATAGGTTAAGAAATAATCTTTATAATTAAATATCTTCTTAATGTATTCTATTTCTTTTGTTCCTTCCCAAATAAGTTCCCCTGTATTCTTATCAACAATTTCATTATTACTCATTTGTTGTATAACAAAACTCGACAAACTAGCATTTGAACCTCTATTTCTAATGGATTCTTTTATACGTTTAGCTATTTCATTTTCGATTTTATTATATGTTCCTACTTCATTAATTAAAGATATATCTGGATATTTTTTTGTAATAAACATACCAATTCTTGCGCATAAATACGCATCATGAGCATGATGAGTTTTATTTAAGTTTCTAATCTTATATAAATTATACTTATCTCTAAATTCACTTCCTAAAGATGCTTTTACTGAGAATACATTAGAGTCATAGAAATTCTTAACTAAATGAGCTACATGTTTAATTATTTGTCTTGTTTCAACTAACTGTTTATTAACAAATCCAACACGTTCATTATCAGATATAGTTGTTCTTGTTAAATTAAAGTACTTCTTCTTACTTATTAAACCTGCATTCAACAGTTGCAACCAGTAAACTCTCATTTTGTTAATTATTTCTGGTTTAAGTAAAAGATCATCACTTTTTTCTCTATTTTCTTCAGATAATACTAATACTTTGTTATCAATTGAATTATCTTTTATATATGCTTGAGGTAATACATGATCTACATCATAATTAGATAAATTTTCAAAATCCAATTTTTTTCCAGAATACATAGATTTTCCATTTTGTAAAATATATAAAAGAACTTTCTCATTATTAGCGTCCAAGTTGTCTAACTCTTTATAGATAAAATGATTTTTCGTTATTTTTTCTCCATCAATAACTATTTCTTCTTTGATCATTTTCTCATAAATCGTTTTAATCATTTTGTTTCTAGAAATCGATCTCTTCTTATTTTTATCTTCTTCTCTTGCAAATTCTATAAAAATATTTGCGGGATCACACTTAAAATATTTCCTAAAATCTTCAAGGATTTTAACAGATTGCCAAATACCACGTTTTAACGCAGGTGAACCTGCTAAACAATGAATATCCTCATAGGAAATCTTATGATTATCTTTTAAATCGTTATCTTCGTCTATTAGATCTTTAAAACCATATTTTTCTTTATTAATGATTTGCATTAAGTTTAAAGATGAGTTCTCTAGTAGTTCTATTATTGTACATGGATTCCCCTTATCATCCTTACCTATTAGCCCATTTAGTAGTTTTGCAGATAAACGTGAATATCCTTTGTAATTTTTTGCTAAAATTTTCTTTAATTGCTCAGTTGTGATATAAGAAAATTCATTCTTTATACGGGTACTAATGATATCCTTCTCATTATATACTGTTAACCATTCAATTATTCTCTCAATATCTTCTTCATGATCAAGATATGTATCACCAAAGATATTTTTGAAATCAATATACGGTTTTAAGCTTGTTGCAAATTCATTTTCTTTTTGAAAACCAGTTATTTCTATAATTTCTTTTCTGTGTTGATTATCGATTAAAAACTGGATTAAATCTTTCTTAGTAATCTTTCCTTTTTTAAGAAATAGTCCGTTAATGATGTCTTTTTTCTCATCAGAGCTTAACCTAAAACCATCAACTTTTAATTGATTAAGTTCGCTTAACACTTCATATTTTGCAATAATTAATGAATTTTTTGGTAACACTGGTTCTGCTAATAAATATGTGCAGTGACTCTTCATTCTATCTATAAATTTCTTAGCAGTCTTTTCTTTATCAATTACATTATCAAAATTCCATGGTGTTATCTTTTCATTTGATGTTTTTTCTACCCATGACCATTTACTATATTGATTCAATGGTCCTACATAATAAGGAATTCTAAATAAGAGTATTTTCTCTATTTTCTCTTTATTTTCATTAAGGATTGGATAATAAACGCCTTGGTTTTCTAGAATCATTTTCATTTCTTCTAAATTCAATTGAACTGGAATTACTCCATTACTTGTGGAGTTTTGTTTTAATAGAAAACTATTACTTTCAACTTCTCTTAGTATCTCTTTTGCTTCATCAGAACTATTGTCTTTTAATATTTTTCTTATTTTTGTATATAAATCTGGTAATTTACACTTGCTTGGCTTATTTATATACGCATAATAATTTAAATTCTTGTCACTATTATCACTAAACATATCTTTATAATCATCATGACTATAATACTTTAATAGTACATTTTTAAGTTTTGTTAGATCTGATTTATGTTTATCATAACTAGCAACCATACTTGATGATATCGTTCCACTTGTATCTCCTACAATTCGCTTAAGCAAGTAGATACTATATAAATCTTGCAATGCAATCAAAATATCTTGTTGATCATCTAATTTAGAACAAACTTCATCAATTTTAGTTTCAATATTCTCATCACTAAAAACAATCTTTCCTAAGTCCTCTTTCAAAAATATTTTATCTAAATTAAACTCATATCCTAAAATAGCCTTTGTAACTTCTGTTAATGCATCAATTACTTCCTTTCCAAACCCTTGCTTTTTAAATGTATCAATTGCTTCCTGTCTTATTTCCATTCTTGAGATTGTTCTACCCAGTTTTATACTGAAGTCATTGTAATCAAAGTCGTTTAAGCCCTCTTCAAATATTTCATTTAGAGAATCTACAATGAATTCAAATTGCTCAATTTGTTTATTAGTTTCAGACAGGTTAATTTTTTGACCTTCGTACAAAAAATTTCCTCTGTACTTAATCATATGATGCAAAGCTAAATAGATAAGTCTTGGATCTTTTTTTTCTTTATTCTTAATTAATTCTTCTCTCAAATGATAAATTGTTGGATATTTCTTATTATATTCTTTCTCAGTCATTAATCCTGATAATAAGTATGATTCTTCATTAAAATCTTTAAAAGATGACTTTTTATCATCACTTATCATATAACTTAAATCTAATTTTCTATAAAAATTTTCATCAAGCGGACTAATATCGATACTCATGATATCTCTAAGCAGATTAACACGTTGTCTTCTTCTTAGATATCTTCTTTTTGTCGCACGATACATTCTTGTTGATTGCGCTGATTGGGCACCATCAAACAAATTTGCACCCCATAAGTTCTTGTTACCTTTTTTAAGTAGTTTTCCATTATTATCAACCACAGCAAACCCTACTGAACCTGTTCCAATATCTAATGCGACATTATAATTCTTCATCATCAATTTCCTCCTTTTTGATTGACAATTTAGTTTTAATAACTTAATATGAAATTGTTAACAAATCACTACTGTTAACAATGACATGATAAAGTTAAAATAAAGCTTTAGCTTAAATGCTGCTATGCAGTAACTAATTATTTAGTTGAGAAAGGTTGGAAACAACCTTTTCTTTTTATATTAAAGAATCGTGCTAACTCTTTATTTGTACAATAAATATAACAACCCTTCATTCCACGAGTCATTAATGTTCTGTATGTATTTTTAATAATTAAATCAGCTTGTTTTAGTGCTTCTTCAGAATTTTCTTGATACAGTTTCTTGATGCCTTTAAGAGATTGATCTGTCTTAGCGCGCTTTGTAAAATCCGTAATAATATGTTCACCATTTAATTGAATATCATCACCTATAATCACACCTACATAGTCAAATTCTAATCCTTGGCAAGTATGAATACATCCAATCTCATTTACTGACTCTTCATCAATTGCCCATGTAGATGTATTATCTAGGTTCCAGCTCATCCCGAAATTATATCCAGGTATTGTCACGTCAAAAATACCAGAGTCTTTTCTGGTGTTTTTATTCCAATCCCAACAATATCCTGC
>NZ_JAVWFO010000082.1:0-4756 GCF_036641015.1 Anaerorhabdus sp.
CATCTTAGATATTTCTAACATAGTTACAATTGGCATGCGATTAGGAAGAATACCCATTTCTCCAATGCTATTTCTAACATTAAGAATAGATGTATCCATTTCTTTATACTTACCAAAGGGAGTTACAATTTTGCATCGAATCATAGGCTTAACCTAACTTTCCAGCTTTATCCACTGCTTCCTCAATTGATCCTACAAACATAAATGCTTGTTCTGGTAAACTATCATATTTACCAGCAAGTAATTCTTTAAAACTACGTACAGTATCTTTTAAAGATACATAACGTCCTTTAATACCACTAAATTGTTCGGCAACATTAAATGGTTGAGATAGGAAATTTCTTGCACGACGTGCACGATTAACAATTACTTTATCCTCTTCACTTAATTCATCCATACCTAAAATTGCAATAATATCTTGTAATTCTTTATATCTTTGTAATAAAGCTTGAATACCACGAGCAACCTCATAATGTTCATCACCAACTACAAGTGGATCTAAAATTCTACTACTAGATTCAAGTGGATCTACCGCAGGGTAAATACCTAATGCAGCGATTCCACGATCAAGTACTGTTTTAGCATCAAGATGTGTAAATGCAGTAGCTGGAGCTGGGTCAGTTAAGTCATCCGCTGGAACATAAATTGCCTGAACAGAAGTGATTGAACCACGACTTGTTGAAGTAATACGTTCTTGAAGTTGACCCATTTCAGTAGCAAGTGTTGGTTGATAACCTACAGCTGATGGCATACGTCCAAGTAATGCTGATACTTCTGATCCTGCTTGTGTAAATCGGAAAATATTATCAATAAACAGCAATACATCTTGACCTTCAAAATCACGATAGTATTCCGCCATTGTTAATCCTGATAATGCTACACGCATTCTTGCTCCAGGTGATTCATTCATTTGTCCATAAACTAGAACAGTCTTATCTAATACACCAGAGTCTTTCATTTCATGATACATATCGTTACCTTCACGTGTACGTTCACCTACACCAGCAACAACTGAACGTCCTCCATGTTCTTTTGCAATATTATGAATTAATTCTTGCATTAGTACTGTTTTACCAACCCCAGCACCACCAAACAATCCAATCTTACCACCACGAGCATAAGGACATAATAAGTCAATAACTTTGATTCCTGTTTCTAAGATTTCAGCTGAAGTTTGTTGTTCCTCAAATGATGGAGCTTCACGATGAATTGGCATTCTTTTTACTTCCGGTCCCAAAGGAGGAAGTTCATCAATTTCATCACCAAGAACATTGAACATTCTTCCTAATACTTCTGCTCCTACTGGAACACAAATAGGATTTTCTGTATCAATACATTCCATTCCTCGTACAAGACCATCTGTTGATCCCATAGAGATACAACGAACAATGTCATCACCAATGTGTTGAGCAACTTCAACAACTAATTTTTCATTATTTTCTTTAAGTACGTCTATCGCATTTTTAAGTGCTGGTAGAACGCCACTTGCATATCGAATATCAACTACAGGTCCGATAACCTGTACAATTTTACCAATATTTTTTGCCATATTCTAATCCTTTCTACAAGGCATCTGCGCCCGCAACAATTTCTGTAATCTCTTGTGTGATTGCAGCTTGTCTTGCCTGATTATAGGCTAATACTAATTTATCAGTTAACTCAGTTGCATTATCTGTTGCATTCTCCATTGCTAAACGACGTGATCCTTGTTCAGCAGTTTTTGTTTGCATCCAAATACTATATACAACATTTTCTAACATCATCGGGATTAATGAATTCAATATCTCATTAGGACTAGGTTCAAAATCTGTAGCAACATGAGTTGATGTTGCTTTCAAATCTTCTTTCTTAGCAAAGTATGGAATTAATGTTTCCATCTTTGGTTCAAAAGTTACAGTATTTACAAATTCTGTATACAAAATTTGAATACTAGAAATTTCATCCTTCTTAAACATCTCGATTGCATCATCAACTAAATTTTTTAATTCAATAAATTGAATATTATCTGAACTAGTATGCTCATTGATGACGTTAAATCCACGCAACTCAAACCAATGAGATTGTTTTGTGCCAATTAGAATAATTGGATCTTCTGGATTTAAAACTTCTTGTGCAAGCCTTGCCATATTTGCATTGTAGCCACCACATAAACCTAAGTCACTACAAAATATAAATGTACAACGCTTGTTAGACTTCTTTTCTTTTAGAAATTGATTATCTAATCCTTGGTTATTTGCAATAATTTCACCAACTGTTTTCTTTAAAACATTAGCATACTCTTTATTCTTTTCCATTAAACTTCTTTGTTTTTGAAGTTTTGAATTAGCTATTAATTCCATCGCACTTGTAATCTTCTTAGTTGCATTAATCGAACGTATTCTTTGTTTTAAGGCTTGTTTTCCTTGTGCCATAAACTATGCCTCAGTCAATAGATGATATTGTTCTAAGAAGGCTTCCATTGCGCGTTTAAGTTTTTCTTCTAACTCATCAGTTAGAACTCCTGTTGTTTGTAATTCTTGTACTAGTTCATTGTGATTTGTTTTTAAGAATTTATGTAATTGTTCTTCAAAAGATCTAACATGTTCCACTGGTACATTTTTTAAAAATCCATGTTTTGCAGCAAACAATGTGCAAACTTGCTCAGCCATTGTTAATGGAGAATATTGTCCTTGTTTTAATAACTCAGTTAATCGTGCTCCATGATCAATTGTTGATTTTGTAACAGCATCTAAATCACTACCGAATTGAGTAAATCCAAGTAATTCATGATACTGTGCTAAATCTAATTTTAATGAACCAGATACTTTTTTCATTGCTTTTGTTTGTGCAGCTGATCCAACACGTGATACTGACAATCCACTATCAACTGCTGGTCTTACTCCTGAATTAAATAACTCTGTTTGTAAAAATATTTGTCCATCAGTAATAGAAATTACATTTGTAGGAATATATGCAGAAATATCTCCTGCTTGTGTTTCAATAATAGGTAATGCCGTTAGAGATCCACCACCTAATTCATCATTTAGTTTTGCTGCTCTTTCAAGTAAACGAGAG
Source organism: Anaerorhabdus sp. (assembly GCF_036641015.1). Taxonomy (GTDB): domain Bacteria; phylum Bacillota_I; class Bacilli_A; order Erysipelotrichales; family Erysipelotrichaceae; genus Anaerorhabdus. Next base: position 3,055 of record NZ_JAVWFO010000082.1, read on the forward strand.
TGTAAATAGAATACATCTCCCGGATATGCTTCACGCCCTGGTGGACGACGAATTAATAATGACATTGTACGATATGCAACTGCATGCTTACTCAAGTCATCATAAATAATTAGAACATCTTTACCTTGTTCCATCCATTCCTCACCAATTGTACATCCTGCATATGGCGCAATGAATTGTAATGGTGCTGATTCACTTGCCGTTGCAGCTACAATTGTAGTATATCCCATTGCATCATGTTGTCTTAACTTTTCAACAATTTGTGCAACTGTACTTGCTTTTTGTCCAATAGCTACATAGATACAATTAACATTTTGTCCCTTTTGATTAATGATAGTATCAACAGCAATTGCTGTTTTACCAGTTTGACGGTCACCAATGATTAATTCACGTTGACCCTTACCAATTGGAATCATTGAATCTATTAATTTTAATCCTGTCATTAATGGTTGGTGAACACCTTTTCTTGTCATAACGCCTGGTGCAACTCTTTCAACCGGTCTAGATTTATTTGATATAATTTCACCTTTACCATCGATTGGTTGACCCAATGCATTAACAACACGTCCAAGCATTCCATCACCTACTGGTACCTCAACAATACGACCAGTACGCTTTACTTCATCGCCTTCTTTGATTCCTGTATCATCTCCAAGTAATACAGCAGCAACATGACTTTCTTCTAAGTTTAAAATCATACCGTACACATCATTTGGAAATAATAAAAGTTCACTAGACATGGCGCGATCTAAGCCTTGTATTAACGCAATACCATCACCAACTGTGATAACAGTACCTACATCATTCGCTTCGATCTTATTGTGATAATGTTTAATCTGTTCTTTGATTAAAGCACTTATTTCTTCAGGTCTTAGTTCCATTGGCCTCACCTCGTTCCTTTTAATAATTCAGTTTTCATATTTTGAATTTTATTTTTCATCGAAGTATCTATAACTTCATTATCAATCACAACTTTAAATCCCGAAAGTAATCTAGGATCAATACGATTAATAAGTTCACATTTTGAATTCATTTTCAAAGACATTACATCTTCAATTTCTTTTATTTGTGATTCACTTAATGGTCTAGCAGAATATACTAAACCCTCTTTAATATTTTTAGATTGATTACATAATGAGTTAAAACTAATCAAGATAGAATTTACATAAGTAAATCTTTGATTATCTACTAATAGACACATAAAATCCAAAAGTTTTGGATTTACTGCATCTTTAAACGCACGAACTAAAACATCTTTCTTTTCATCTTTTGTAATTTGTTCAGAAAGAAAAAATCCATTCATATCCGGTGTTAAAGTAGTTTGAATTAACTTACCATCTTTTTGCCATTCATCTAATTTATTTTCTTCCATCGCTAACTCAAAAAGCGCAGTCCCATAGCGGTCAGCTAATTGGTCCATCTTGGTTACTCATTTCTTTAACGAAGTTTTCTATGATTTTTTGATCTTGTTCACTATCGATCTTTTCACTGATTAATTTTTCAGCGGCAAGCATTGCGACAGTTACCATTTCATCAACCATACCTTCGCGCATTTGATTTTTCTCAATTGCAATTTCTTCACGTGCTTTTTCGAGTTTTGATGCTGCTTCTTTTTTTGCTTGTTCAAGAAGTTCTTCTTTAACATTCTTAGCTTCATTTTCAGCCTTAGCAATTATTTCCTGTGATTTGTGATAAGCATTAG
>NZ_JAVWFO010000083.1:0-4617 GCF_036641015.1 Anaerorhabdus sp.
CTTAGTCTTTACTTTAGAAGGAGGAGTTATGTTTAATTTATTTAAGAAAAATGATTCAAAAGGAACATCAATTTGCGCGGTATCATCAGGTAAGCTTGAAAGAATAGAGAAAAGTATAGATCCTGTTTTTTCTCAAAAAATGATGGGAGATGGATTATTCATAAAACCTACTTCTGATAGAATTGTATCTCCAATTGATGGCGAAGTAGTGATGATGTTTCCGACATTACATGCCATTGGACTAAAAGATGAGAATGGAAACGAATATTTAATTCACATAGGGGTTGAAACAGTAGCGCTTAATGGAGAAGGATTTAAATCATTTGTAGAAGTGAATCAAAAAGTCAAAAAAGGACAGTTACTAATCACTGCCGATTTTGAATCAATGAAGGACAAAATTACATCATCAGATATTATTCTTATTGCAACCGATGGAAGAAAATGTGTTGTAAGTGAAGAAAAAGATGTTGCTGAGGGTGAAGAAAATATCGCAATATTTGAATAAGTAAAAAAAGGAGTTGCGCTTCACATTACGCAATTCCTTTTTACTTGTAAGAACTAGTACTTAAATCATCCATTTTCCATTTTGGATCAAAGGTATTTCTTGATTATTACTGTCTATTCCAACAATGGTGGTATTATCTTTTCCGAACATAAAGTCACAATGGATACTTGCAAAATTAATGCCATGAGCTTCAAAATCAGTTGCGTTATATACAAGCGAATCATTGATGTTAATGGGATAAGCACAACCTATTGCCATATGACATGCTGCATTTTCATCCAGTAATGTGTTTTTAAAAATAGTGTTGGTTCTTGAAATTATGGTAGAACCTTGAAGTAATGCGATTTCTCCACAATAGCGAGTACCTTCTTCAAGTGATAGTAATGAATCAAGGGCAGTTTGACCACGAGTAGCATAGGCACCAACAATTTTTCCTTTTTCAAAAGTCAATTGAAAATCGTCAATGATCTCATTCTGATAAATAAAAGGTTTCGATGAATGAACTTTTCCATGAATGCCATATTTTGAACATGCGGTAAATATTTCCTCAGTTGGGAAATTAGGCATGCAGCGTAAACCTTCTACAGTATACTCGCATCCACCAACCCATGCATGATTATGTGGTAACTCTACAATAAAGTCAGAGTTATCATCATAAATATGAAGTTTGATTAATTCTAACTGATTTAAGTGATTTCTTCTTTGGTTAATGTTGCTAATGTGATTTTCCCAATAATTAAGAGGGTTTTCTAGTTCGCATTGAGCTATTTGAAATAATTGATTCCATAGTGCAATATAAGCTTCCTCATCAGATAGATTAGGGAAAACTTGCTTAGCCCAATAATGGGTTGGTAATACCGTTGAACATGAATTAAACGTTTTTATTCTTTTCATTTTGGTATAAGACTCAAGTGCTTTGTTCATACCTTTTACTGAATCTTTTTTGGCTTGCGCATCAAATTTAATTGTAGGTATAATTCCAGGATTAAATTTTAATAATGCAACATTTTCGTGAATCATGTTTATTTTTTTATTTACTAAGTATTCAGGATAATCTTGTATGTATTTAGAGGAACAGTTTTGATAACGAATTTGTTCTTGAAGAGGGGCGTAAAATTCAATTTCCACATAACTTGCACCAAGTTTGTATGCTACCTGAGACAAAACTTGCATAAACTCATTACCTTCAATTGGACAATAAACAGAAAGAAATTGACCTTCTTGTAGGTTAACTCCTTTTCTTAATAAAATTTCAGCATAAATTTCAAAATTACTTATCATCAAGTACCTCTTCTATCTGTTGAATACAAACTGGATTACCATTTAATTTAATCGACTTAAGTCCTGATTCAATAATGAGTTGTGAAGCAAGTGCTTCATAAAACGTAGGGACGCCATCAAAACGTTGATTAAGGTGAATTGAAGAAAGTACCGAACGAATGGAAGCTATATGGGGAGCTATTTCTCTAGCAACAGGGAAAGAGCTAAGCCATGATTTAAGGTTTTTAGAATATGTAGATAAAGTTAGATCACGAGTGATTGATGTGTTGTTTTTTGAATCGGTAATACTGACTACATTTGAATTATTTGCATCAGCGTAGATAGAACCTTTACTTCCAAAAATCTCCAGCACCCATTCAGGTTGAGTTGATTGGCAAAGTTTTGATAACTCTATTGTACCAAAGATATGGTTCTTTAGTGTACAATAACAAGATGAATAATCATCGCAATCGTTATCTGAAGTAGTTTTAACAGTTTCACTATCTTGGGAATATGTAAGTGAATTCACAGAGATAGTAGAAAACTCTCCTAACATAAAACGAATGATATCAAATGCATGGATGCCTAAGTCAACAATAACACCACCACCGCTTTGCGATTTATCTGTACGCCATTCATTATTTTTTGGGCGATGTAAATAACTTGCGTGTCGTAACGTAAATGAAAAATGTAAAGGAGTCCCAATTTGACCTAATTCAATGACGTCACGTACAATTGAGAAAGCAGGAATGAATCGATATACAAGTGCTACTTGGTTAAGTATAGCTGAATTAGAAACTTGTTTAACCAAAGATATAGATTCTTCAATCGTTGAACAAAGTGGTTTTTCACAGTAAATATTTATACCTTTATTAATAGTTTGTTGAACTTGATTGTAGTGAGCAGAGTTAGGAGTACAAATATCTACTAAATCTAAATTGCTGTTTAAAAAATCGTTAAATGAAGTAGTTTGATTTTTAAATAAATGATTATCCAGTGTTAGTTCTTTTGTGTTCAAACTTTCTAGATTAATTAAAAAATCTTGTGGATAATTGCTTAGTTGTAGTAAATAGCATTGACTATGCACTTTGCCCATCAATCCATAACCAGAAACGCCAATATTATATGTTTTCATATATTTCACCTCAGTTTAATTGTAAAACAAATTAGGGTAATTAGTTAATATCTACTTGCCATAATATAGTGGCAAAAGTATCCAAATTCGTATATTTTTGCCACAACTTTTCGGTAAACAGATGAAACGATAAAAAAGGAATAAACGGTATAATAAAAGCAAGAGGGAGGGCCTATGAACTTTAATTATCAACAACCAACAGAATTAATATTTGGTGCAAAAAAAGTTAGTCACTTGCCAGAGATAGTAAAAAGATACGGAAATAGAGTGTTGCTGGTTGGACCAGTAATGAATGAAGCGATACTACCTATGTTTAATCAAGTGATTAGCAATTTAGAACAAAATGGTATCATAACAACTTGCTATTTAGAGGTGGAACCAAATCCATTAACAAGTGCAGTTGATAAAGGACTCCGATTAGCTAAGGAAAATAATGTAGATGTTATTGTTGCTATGGGTGGAGGATCTACAATTGATACAGCAAAAATTATCAGTTTGTGCATTGATTGTGATGTGATCAAATGGCAAGAAATGTTTGAAAAATATGATAATTTTGCTAATAGATATGAAAAAATTAGTAAAACAAATCTTCCGGTAATTGCAATATCAACGACAGCGGGAACAGGTTCACAATGTACTCAAGCCAGTGTTATTACCGATGATGAATCTAAGATGAAACTTACGGTATTTCATCAAGATAACTTTGTTGAAGTTGCGATACTTGATCCAGAGTTAACGATGACACTACCAAGAAGTATTACGGTTTCAACAGCATTCGATGCATTTACACACGCATTTGAATCATACTTAAGAAATGAAGGCAATCCAATAACAGAGAATTTCTCATTACAAGCTATTAAAAATATAGTGCAAAATCTTCCAAAAGTTTTGGTAGAAAATAAAATCGAGTATCGTGAAAAACTAATGTTGGCAGATACTTATGCAGGTATAGCATTGGCAAATAATGGAGCAGCACTTCCACATCCACTTTCAGAAATAATTGGAAGCTTTGTTAATAAATTATCGCATGGACAAGCGTTAGCGATGGTTTATCCTACATTTGTAAAATATACATATGAAAAGTATCAAAGCAAATTCGCAACAGTATGCCGCATCTTTGATGAATCGTATTGTGATAAGGATGATGCTGAGGCAGCAAAAGATTTTTATAAAGTATTAACAAAATTTGAAAAACAAAATTATTTAGAATTTAGTTTAAGTCAATTTGAAATTGAAGAAAGTACTATAAATAAAATCAAAGATTGTGAAATTTGGCAACATTTGCCAATGGAAAAAACAGAAACAATTATAAAAATTGTTAATGAAATATGTGAACTATAGGAGGAAAATATTATGAAACATATTAAAATTTCAGCAGGATTAGCACATGTAAATTATGGAAGAATTGCAGATGTAGTAAAAACAGCAAGTGATGCAGGGGTTGATTATATCCATTCAGATGCAGCGGATATGCATGACTTACAAAATATGAAACTTATGGGCGGACACCAAATTATTGCAGGTATTCGACCAGAAACAAATTTACCAATAGAATGTCATTTTTATACAGTAACTATGGATGAAATGTTTATTGAACAAATTTATCAAGCAGGAGCAAATATGCTTATTTTACCTGCAGAGCATTTCATTGGTGCTCAATTAGCTTATATTATCAACTGGTGTAGAGAAAGAAAACTTAAAGTTGGATTAACAGTAG
>NZ_JAVWFO010000084.1:0-4481 GCF_036641015.1 Anaerorhabdus sp.
GAAATAATTAATGGTGTACGAGATTCATCAATTAAGATTGAGTCAACTTCATCGACTAATGCAAAATGTAATGGACGTAATACACGATCTTCTACACGTGTCACCATGTTATCTCTTAAATAATCAAATCCTACTTCCGCATTTGTAGTATATGTAATATCACATAAGTAAGCTGCACGTTTTTGAGCTGGTGTTAATTGACGTAAGTTTAACCCTACAGTCAATCCCAAGAAACGGTGAATTTGTCCCATCCAATTTGCATCACGCTCTGCTAAATACTCATTTACAGTTACAACATGGACACCTTTTCCTTCAAGTGCATTTAAATATACAGCTAATACCGAAGTTAGTGTTTTACCTTCCCCAGTTTTCATTTCTGCAATATCGCCACCTTGCATTACAAATGCTCCCATTAATTGTACAAAATATGGATATTCACCAATTGTACGTTTTGCTGCTTCTCTTACTGTCGCAAAAGCTTCCGGTAAGATATCATCTAAAGTTTCACCTTTAGCTAGTCTTTCTCTTAAAATACCAGTTTGACTTTTAAGCTCATCATCACTCATTGCACTATACTTTTCCGCAAGAGCTTCAACTGGTTTTACCTTATTTTCTATGTCTTTAATACGCTTTTTTTCTACATTAAATAGTTTGTCTATAAAGTTTGCCATAATTCCTCCGAATTCACATTTTTATGCAGGATATATTATACCTTATTTGTGCTATTAAAACAAACGTTCTTGCTTGTTTCTTAGGTTTAATGGATGATTCGCAACCACGAGTATTTTGATTTTAACATCAATACCCTGTAATGCTTCAAGTGCTCCCATCATGGTGTTCCCTGTTGTAAGTACATCATCCACTAGTAGAATTCGTTTAGGAATTGACATTCCAGGCTTAATTTTAATATCTTTCTTCATCTTTTCTCGCTGTGTTTTACTTAAAAAAGCTTGCTTAATATTCTCTGTTTTCAAAAGACAATCGCAGATAGGCAATTTAGTTTGCTCAACCATCTTGATTACATGATTAAAGCCTCTTTCTGCCAATTTCTCGCTACTACTAGGGATTGGAACAATCGTATATGAATTAAATCGGATTTTAATCCAGCAAATAAACGGATATAGAAAGACATCGCTTAAAGCCTCATCCATACATTCTTTGTATTGCACAAGTAATGAACTATAAAAATCATTGTAAATATAAAATGAAATGAGTGGTATACCATGAAACTTAGTAAATCTTTTAGCCTTTTGTAACGAGCGTCTGCATGATGGACATAGTACATCCCGATTTAGTAATAAATCCAATATAGTGGCACCATTTTCAATTGATTTAAAACAATATTTACATTCTTCCAAGTCTATTTACCTCTTTACAAGTTTCTATACAATCATCAACTAGCTTTGATTTTTTAGTGGACAAAAATAAACAATCGCCTGTAGGATATGTGAAACTTCTTCCTACCCTACCACTCATTTGAATTAAACTCGCTTCATCAAAAACACCATGATCAGCACCAAATATACACACATCAATCCCTTCAATTGTGACACCTCTCTCTAAGATTGTTGTCGCTAATAAGCATTGTATTTTTTTATCTCTAAAGGCTTGTATAATTTCATCTTTATTTTCTGTTTTACTAGTGCACATATCTATGTTAACTACGCACGATAAAAGGCGATAGAGTACTTTAGTAGTTTTAATTGTAGGAACAAATATAAGCAATGATTTGTCACTATGTTCTTTAATCCAATAAAGCAGAATAAAAAATAGAATAAGTAACGGAGCGATAAATAATTTCGGTTCAGCAATATCGCAATCATGCGGTCTTCGGTATAGTTTTAAATGCGTTAATTCATTGTTTTTAATGCGATTTAATATCAATTGATCAGGAGTTGCAGTAAGATAAATCATCCTTCCTCTACAACTTGTTTTCACAATACCCTCTAGTACTTTATTTCCTTTATACGGAAAGGCATCTGGTTCATCTAAAACTAATAAATCAAAAGTATTAGGATAACGATAAAGTTGATGAGTAGTACAAACAATCAAATCTCCTACTACATCATCTGTATAACCTTGGCATACCGCTATTACCTTTGCTTGCTTAAATATCCCTTTTAACCGACCATATAAATCTAAAACAACTTGTCTACGTGCTACTGCAAATCCAACTCGTTTTTTAGCTTTTAAGAAATAACTAATACTTGCTAGAGTTAACTCTGTTTTACCCGCACCACATATCGCATCCAAAAACACATCTTTTCCTTTGATTAAACTTTTCAAACATTCTTCGGATATGCTTTTTTGTTTTGGTGTTAATGGATATTTAAGCATATACTCATCAGCACTATCTCTTATATCTTCTAGTTCTTTATCCGCCAAATTTTCCTCAATTAATTGTCGTTTAAATTGAATACATCGTCTGCATATCCACCCTTTGCTTCCTAAATAAAAGTACTTCTCTTCCTCATTCTTACATCTTGGACACTGCATAAAAAAAACTCCTTCATATATTTATACGAAAGAATTTCTTATTGTCCTATTTAATATCTTCTTTAGTTGTAATTTTAATATTTTTATAATCGCCTTCTACTACCGCAATATTAGCATTACTATATCTTTCTACAAGTGATGCATCATCTGTTCCCAAGTAATTATCTGTGAATGCTTTTTGGTAGCATTCTAATAATAATTTCGTTTTAAATGCTTGAGGAGTTTGAGCATGCATTAGTTTTGAACGTTCTAAAGTCTCTTTAACAAAGCCATTTTCAACTATTTTAATTGTATCTTTACAAGGTACCATTAATATCGCTGCATCATTGCATGTTAAACTTTCACATAAACGATCAAGTGAAGATGCTGTTACAAATGGTCTTGCTCCATCATGTACAAAGACTACATCTTCTTTTACAGCGCATAGTCCATTAAAAACGCTCTCTTGTCTAGTATCTCCACCTCTAACCACAACTATTTTTCCATTATAGTGATTCGTATGCTGTTTGTAGTCATTTCCCTCAGTTACAACCACGATTTGCGTACATCGAATATCACTTTCAAACTTTTTCATAGTTTGTTCAAGAATTGTTACCCCATTTAGTGGATAATACACCTTATTATAGCCTAAATTCATACGAGAGCCACTTCCCGCCGCCACAATTATTACCGAATATTTCATGCTTTTGCCCTCTAACTTTTTTATCATCATACAACAAAACTCCTAATGACTCAATATTTTAGCTTTCCTATTAGAAACTTATGTTTTGGGCTTCAAAAACTGACCGTTTTAGCGTATAATTGTTTTATCTTTTCGAGGAGGATTTTTCATGAAGGTATCAACCAAGAGAGGCGATACCGGTACAACGAGTATCTATGGTAACCGCACCACAAAAACGAGCCTTGTTATTGAAGCATTAGGTCAGTTAGATTCGTGTATTGCGGAATGTATCCTACTCTGCACTAAATGGGATTCTTTATCCTCTACATGCAAAACAATTGTAGAGGATTTAAATTGTATATGTGCTATCATTGCCGGCTATAGTCCTATTACTAGCTTTACTGATGATCGTACATCTTGGTTAGAAATAACCATGGATCAGGATTCATTGGATGAATCTTTCAAATTCATTTATCCATTTAATAATGAAAAAATAGCCACGATAAATCACCTTCGTACAACCGTGCGTACCGTTGAAAGAGCTTTATTTAGGCTAAATGATGAACAATCCGTTCCTCAAAATATTTTAAACTATATTAATCGTCTTAGTGACTTTTGGTTCATACTAGGATGTAAAGAATATAATAAAACATCAAATAAGGAGAATATATTATGACTTACAGTAAAGACACAGTGCAAAAACTAAACCAAGACATTAAAGTTTATTTCCCTCATCTAACTCAGATAGAAGAAGACTTCCACACGATTCATAGTGGTGTATCTCGTCTAGTTATGTTAGACCGTTACTCACAAAAAGATAGAGAACTTAAATCACTTGGTGTAGGTGATATTGTTTTAACAGTCATTAAAGAAGACCCTAAATATCCTGCACGAGGAGTTGGAGTTGTAAAATCAATAGATGTTGCCAACGAAACTGTAGTCATTGAAATAGAAGAAGAATTTAGAGGCACACTAGAAGATGAAAAAGAATCTCAAACTGGTCTTGTTAAACGTACATTCTTCCAAATTGATAAACCTCTTGAAATTTATTATGAACAAATTGCTAAACGTGTTGGCTTTGCACTAGCTAACCCGGAAAAAAATGAAGAAACTAAACAAAAATATGGGCAATTATTCTACGAACAATTAAAAGATCTTAACACTATTCCTGCGGGTAGAGTACTATATGGTGCTGGCAGTGGAACTCAAGTAACTTACTTTAACTGCTTCGTTATGCCATTTGTAAAAGATAGCCGTGGTGGTATTGCCGATCATAGAAAAGAAGTTATGGAAATCATGAGTAGAGGTGGAGGAGTTGGAACAA
>NZ_JAVWFO010000085.1:0-4337 GCF_036641015.1 Anaerorhabdus sp.
CCATATCTTTTCGAAAATTCTGCTGAAGCTGCGCTAACACAGTCTATTGGTCCCCAAGATGTATAACCTAGTATATCTACCCCATCTTTTATAGCTTCTTCCATTGCTTCAATGTGCTCTTTATGAAACTTGATTCTATATTCATCATCCACTGTTTTGATACCATTTATTTCTTCTAAAACCTCTCTTGAGCCTATTCCGTTTTCAGCAACAAACAATGGCTTACCAAAATGATCATACAAATAATTCAATACGAAACGAAGTCCACTTGGATCAATCGGATAATCATAATCTGAATATTCAACAAACGGATTTTTTAATCCTCTCATAATGTTACCATTTGCAAGTTTGTACTTACTCTCGTCATCAGCTACAACTTTACTGCTATAGTAACTAAAGGAAATGAAGTCTACTGTATTTTTCAAAATTTCTATATCATCATTTGTAATGTGCAAAACTACATTGTTTTCTTCCCATAATCTTTTAGCAAAGTAAGGATACTCCCCTTTACAGTGGACATGAATGAAATAATCAAGTTCTTGTTGTGACTTCATCATTTTCATCATATCTTCTGGACTACAAGTCATGGGATATCTTGGTGCTGAAGCAACCATGCAACCAACCATTATGTTTGGATTTATTCTCTTCGCTATTTCTGTAACTTTAGCGCTTGCAACTAATTGGTGATGAGCCGCTTGATACTTATCCTGTTCTCTAATTTTTGTTTTTTCACTAAGAAATCCAGCACCTAGAAGTGGAGAAATAATAGTAACATTGATCTCATTAAAAGTTAACCAATACTTCACTCTATCCTGATATCTATTAATTACAATCTCTGCGTACTTTACAAAAAAGTCTATAACTTCTCTTGATTTAAATCCATCATATTTCTTGCAAAGTTTTAGAGGGATTTCATAATGCGATAACGTAATCAATGGTTCAATATTATACTTCAAACATTCATTTATAAGGTTGTCATAGAATTCAAGACCTTTCATATTTGGTTTTTCATCATCTCCATTTGGAAATATTCTACTCCATGCGATTGAGAATCTAAAAACTTTAAACCCCATCTCAGCCAGATATGCAATGTCCTCTTTGTATCTATGATAGAAATCAGTACCAGTTAATTTTAAATTGTCTTGTGTTGGATGTTCTGTAACTGGCCCTTTTACACCTTTGGGCATTACATCTTGTTGTGACAATCCTTTACCATCCAAATTATAAGCTCCTTCACATTGATTCGCCGCTAAAGCTCCACCCCATAAGAAATTTTCTTTAAATGTCATTATTTAATCACCGTGATTATTTTTGATTCATTAGTAACAGATTGACTACTATTTTCTACAACATCTAAGAAGTCAGTAGAATTAGTCACTATAACTGGTGTTGTAACATCAAATCCTTCACTAATAATTTTATCTAATTCAAATGAAATTAATTTGTCACCTATCTTTACTTTATCACCAACTTTTACAAATGCATTGAAGTATTTACCACCTAACTTAACTGTATCTAAACCCACATGAATTAATACTTCTAAATTGTCATCCGTTTTAATTCCGATGGCATGGTTTGTTTCAAATAACATTTCAATAACACCATCTACAGGTGATTTAACAATTCCCTCTGTCGGAATAATAGCACAACCTTTACCTACTGCTTCAGAACTAAATGCATCATCATTTACTGCTGTTAGTGGAATCAAGTTACCTACAATTGGTGATACAATCTCAATTTTTTTATTTAAACTTATTGTTTCTTTTGGTTCAGATTCTTTAATAGTTACCATATCACTTGATTCATCTTTGTGAGAAATGAATGAAAATATGAATGCCAATATCATAGAGATTGCTACAGCAATACAAATATTAACAAATGAATTGTCTGATCCAATATAAACAGGTAACGCAAAGATTGTTGATGTTCCATAAGCCCATTGCTTAACACCAGTTATACCTGCATAAAGACCTCCAATTGCACCTGCTAGCATTGCACTATATAATGGTTTTTTCAATTTCATCCCAATTCCATATAATGTTGGTTCAGTGATTCCACATAATGCTGTAATTCCAACTGTTGATGCAAGTGATTTGAGTTCCGTATTCTTTGTTTTCAGTGCTACACCAAACGTCGCTGCTGCTTGTGCCATATTACTACACACCATTCCAGGTGCCAATATTGTTGCATATCCCATTGTAGCTCTTTGAATTGACTGTGCACTTCCGATAGCATAATGCATACCCGTCATGACTAATAACGGGCATAATCCACCAATTAACATTGGAACAAACCACCCTACATTTGATTCAAGGAAGGTAAATACTTTTGCCAAATACTCCCCAAAGATCGATCCTAAAGGTCCTAAAACAACGAATCCAACTGGTACTGTAATCAAAATAACTACCATTGGAACAAAGAATGTTTTAATTGCTTTTGGTGTAAACTTTGTAATAAATTTTTCTAAAATTGATTGGAAATAAACAATCAATATAATTGGTACAATACTAGAAGTATATGTTGCCAAAGTAACTGGTAATCCTAAAATGCTTAACGGTTCACCTAGTGTCTTAAAATCCATATAAGTTGGATGAACCAACATAGCTGCAAATATTAATGACAAATATGGATTACATTTGAACTTCTTACCTGATGAAAACGCAATGAAGAATGGCATATAGTAGAAGACACAATCTGCTACCATATAGAATAATTGATACGTTTGTGTTGTATTTTCAATAAAATTGAACTGCACAAGTATAGATAATATTGCTTTTATCATACCCGCCCCTGCTAATGGCCCAATCATAGGCATAACAATACTTGCCATCGTATCAAATATCGCTGATATGATATTTTTATTCGCTTTTGTTTTACTTTCTCCTTGTGTTGTAATATGTGTAATACTCATTAATTCATCGAATACTTCATTAACATGAGTACCAATTACAACTTGAAATTGTCCTCCTTTGTTAACACAGCCTACAACACCATCGATTTTTTTTGTCTCTTCTACATTTGCTTTACTTTCATCTTTTAAAACAAAACGAAGTCTTGTCATGCAATGTGTAGCTGATTCAATATTAACTTCTCCACCAATATTTTTAAGTATCTCTTTTACGGTCTTTTCATATTTCATATTTTTCTCCTTCAAAATAAAAGCTTAAGATTATCAAAAAAACACGATGTGTTTATTTAATCTCTTAAGCCTTGCCCTATTTGGTTACAATCTTTTTCGATTTATTCTCTCTATCTGTTAAGCGCCTAACATGTAACATAAAATATAACATCTCTTCATTCGAAATATTTATGTTTAACTTGTTATCTAAGTATGTTTTTACTTTCAATACACATTTGAATGTATCTGGATATTTAAATTTAATTTGTTCAAATAAGAAATCATCTTCATTATCATTAGTTTTATTTACTCTTTGTAAGAAAAATCTAACGTGAGTAATGAATCGACTATAATTAAGTGATTCTTCATCTAGTTCTATTTTAAAGTGAAATCTTATGATATTTAGGATATCTTGAATAATATTTGTAGCAACTACTGTACTTTGTACACCCTCACCATTTTGTTGTCCATTAACAAAATGCATCGCTATAAAACTTGCTTCGTCTTCAGACATCCGGATATCTTCATAATACTCAACAAGTTTTAATGATTTTAAGGCAACATCAAATTCTTTTTTGTAGAATTTTTTTATCTCCCATAACAAGGCATTTTTAAGTTCATCATTTTCTCTTGCTCTTTTAATTGCAAAATTAATGTGATCCGCGAGTGCAATGAAGATAGTGTCATCAAATTTAGTATTTAATTCTGATTCAGCAAACTCGATAATTTTCTTTGTTAACTCGATATGATTTATCGGTATATCATTTACTAGTTTAACAAATCTATTCTGTAATTCCTCCGAATCAATGCGAAATACTTTTTCAATCTTTTCTTCGCTTGGGATGTCTCCTGGATTTACCGAATATCCAATACCTTTCCCCATCAAAATAACCTCTAACAATTTTGCATCTTCAGCTAAAATGATATTATTATTAAATACTTTTTTAACTTTCAAACACTCACCTCCCCTTTGTTTAAATAAAAAACCTAAACTACGCCCCAAAAAAACGAACATAGTTTAGGCCTTGCCTTGTAAAAGTTACAACCCTAAATACGAGTTTATATTAACCAATGTAACCGCTTTTGTCAATACTTATTTAATTTGTTTTTTAAAGAGACTTTGTTTTATTTAGTCATTCTTCATTTATTGTCTTAGGCAAATCTATTACATCTTCTGATGATAACTATCTAGTAAGTATTTCAAATTTCAATTTAAGAT
>NZ_JAVWFO010000086.1:0-4295 GCF_036641015.1 Anaerorhabdus sp.
TCTTCAACTTTTTTCAAATATTCATCTTTATATTTTGAATATTGTGGATATAATTGATTATTTGCTATTTTCATATATTTTTCTCCCTTAAAAAATCTTCATAATTTCGTATATAATCTTCTTCTTTATAACCTTCACTTGCTAAAACCATCAAAATCGCATCATCATGATATGTTAAAGTATGCCATATAAGTGGACCGCAAACCAAGCCAATATGAGGATCATCTAACAAATAACTTTCTTTATTTCCATCTAAATCCTCACAATATACTTCAATCTTTCCTTTTAAAACAAAAAATATTTGATTTAAACTTTTATGTGCATGATACCCTCTTACGTTACCTTCTTTTGTATTGATAACCGTGTATACTCTCTTTATATCAAAGGGTAATCCAGTATTTCTTTCAATAGCGCTTAGATATCCATCTTCCTCACTGCCATGTGCTTTAAAAGCTTGTAAATATACATTATTCATTATCTTTACCTTCAATTACATTTTCAATAATATATAGAGGTCTTTTCCGTGTTTCATCAAGATTTCTCCACATGTATTCTCCAATAATTCCAAGCATAATCATTTGTACACCTGCAAGCACAAGCACAACCACAATCAACGAAGTCCATCCTGCTACATCCGTGCCGCGAACAAATTTATCAATTATAAAGTAAACTGCTGCAATGAACCCAGTTATACTCATTAGAAATCCAAAAACACTAATCCATCGAATTGGTGTATGTGAGAATACAATAAATGTATCCACGAATAAATCAAAACGTTTTTTATACGACCACATTGATTCGCCTTTCTTGCGTTCCATTCGTGTATACTCAATAACTTTAGGCTTATATCCTGTCCAAATTAATTGGACATAGATCGAAGAGTTTTTTTCTTGCATATTCACAAGTATCTCTGCAACATCTTTATCCATCAAAAAGAAATCAAATCCTTGTTGTGGATAATCATCAATAACTAGTTTTCTTACAATTCTGTAGTAAGTATTCGCAAAGAAATTCTTAATCCAAGGTTCATTTCTTTTATTTCTAGCTGCAATAACAACTTTTTCTCCTTGTTCCCAATTGCTTATCATTTCAGTAATTAGATATGGAGGATCTTGAAGGTCTGCACTCATAACTGCAATTGCATCACCTGTAGCAACACTCATACCTGCTACAATCGCTCTAAATTCTCCAAAATTACGAGATAATTTTACGATTCTAATTCTTGAGTCCTTGTTTTGAGCTTTCTTTAGTTCCAACAAAGTATTATCCTTAGAACCATCATCTACAAATACCACTTCGAATAAGATATCTTCTCTTTTGTCTAAAACATCACGTTTTAAAACTGAATAGGTTTCTGGAATATTTAGTTCATTAAAATAACACGGTATAACGATAGATACTTTTTTCATAGCTTACCCCTTAACTTCAGAAGATTCTTTTTTCTTCTTTTGATTTGTATTAATTCGAATGAAATTAGTAATCCCGCTAAAACTAATCCCACCCCACTGAGCATAACACCTATTTTAAATCCTTTTGGTGTAAAATACATCTCTATACTATTATCTCCTTTTTCAATAGGAATTCCAATAAATCCACCATTTACTTCATATTTTTTTACTTCTTGCCCATTGACTAATACTTTCCAACCTTCGTCAAAAGGCAATGTAATAACCATAAAGCTCTTTTCGTCAGATATCACAGTTCCTGTCAGTTGGTTCCCTCCATACTGAACATTTTCTAAATTCACACTAGTTGAAGTTTTAAGATAACTAGAAATTTCTTCTAAGTCTTTTTCTTCAGCAACAATAGTATTATTTAATTCTGATACTACAGTTTTGTTTTCAATAAAATCTACCGATGATATGACTTTGGAATACGTAGTTCCTAATGCTCTATAATTCTGATTTTCATATATCTTTATACTACCTCTATAATTATCATCAACTAATTTCCAATCTATAACGGGAGGCAGTTCATTTTCATTTAAAACTAATGCATATTTTACATTCAAGAAACTCATCACTTCTGGATCTGTAATATTGAAAATCATAGCTGAAGAATAATCAATTATTTGTGGCGCAAGTTCTTTCAACTTATTCACACTTGGTGAATAGGTTGAGAAATAAACCATAAGTCCATTCAATTGGTAAGCAATTGACATGTTGTGACTATAATACCAATAAATAGAATCATGTGGAACATATACTCTATAATATTGTCCATAATTATCTTCATTTAAGTAATCTAAATGATTATTTAATTCACCCTCTTCATCTTGAAGAACGTGAGTCACTTGTTCAAAAAATTCATAAGTTCCCTTGCCACTTAAATCCATATTTGTAATATAGAGAATTGATCCAAAAATAGAAAATTCAACAACTGTTAATATCACAAGAATCTTTATTGTATTTTTGAATTTCTTAATTAGTAAGAACGAGATTAATGCGATTACTAGTGAACATCCAATGAATAAAGTCCATTGCATCAAAAACTGATTAAGCAATTCACTCGTAGTACCACTAAGTATTGCTGTTATTGGCACTATTAGGATGACAAATATACAAATACCAACTGTTATTCTCTTAAAAATAGATTTATCAAACAGTTCAAAATTATTCAACAGATGACAAGTAGTAATAATATTTAGAAAAACAAGTAAGAAAACCCATCTAAATGATGGTTCACTAAATCCATGCATCACTGCATTTCCCATAGGGATGATAGCAATAATTATTAATATACCATATAGAATAAAAGAAGCATTCTTAAATATTTTGTCTTTATACGCAAATATTTGACATGTAAGTAATGAAACGATTGATCCTGCATATAAACAAATTTCTCTAGTTACATGCCAGTTTGTTTCAAAAACATTATTCCTATAAATATAAAGATAATTAGGCGCAAACATTGATGCTAGCAAATGAAGATACACTTGTTTTTCACCAAATAGTAAATCAAAACTAATTCCAATTCGATTGTTTCCACTCATATAGAATATAGTAGGAAGTAAGATTGCACTACATATTAATACTCCTATTAAGTAAACACCAATTATTTTAAATGTGTTTTTAAAATAGTTATTAAATCCTTTATTAATTAAATAATAACGATATGTAAAGTATATCGTAGTAAATAGAGAGAGTGTATAAAAATAATACCAATTTGAAATTAGTAAAATTGTTACCATTACTAAAAATAATATTTTCTTATTATCCCTAATATATCTTTCTATTCCTAAAAAATACAATGGTACTAAACAATAAAACGAATGAAACATCAATTGACCACTAAAGAAAATCGCCCATCCGCTGAAGGCAAAAGCTAATGCTCCGATATAACGGATTTTAGTCTCTATTTTCATCTCTTTTAGTAGAAAATACATTGAATATGATGATACGAAGAATTTAATTATTTCGAAAAGTAAAGTTTTGTCAAAAAAATTCATTTGCTGAACAAGCAATGTTAACCAAGTAAAAATATCACCAAAATTGTAAAATGTTTGGGATGCCCAATAGTTGGTTCCTAAAAACATGGACCATGAATAAAATGGAAGTGTTCCTGTTTTAAAAAAGTTATTCATTAAATTTGTGAATTCCATATTAAAAAACACTTGTTCTGGCTTTAAATCAGTTCCGTAAATAACAGGTAAATGATTAAGAATGTTTGGTAAAAACATCGCTAAACACACAATACTCGTGAGTATACCCAAAATTAATAAATGTTTAAATTCTTTCTTCATCTTAATCACCTGTTACATTATACTGTACCTTTACATTTTTACAAAATTAATATTAATTCTTGAAATAATCTTCTCTTATGATATTTTGTCCAACCATGATCAGGTTAAATACTTTATCATTTATCAATTCAACCTCTTCTTCACTAAGATTTGAATTTGAAAATACTTGTTTCGTCGCATCATAATACCCCTTATCCGTCATCCATGAATAGTCTTGAAATAAAACAAAACCTTTTTCATCGGATAATGCATCTCTTCCAATCACCATTTGTCCATCAATATCTAATCCAAAAAGATTTGCTAGTGTCGGATAAATATCAAATGTCGATGTGATATCTGTTACCTCTTTATGTTCAATTTCAGGTGACCATATGATAAATGGTGTCTTATATATCTCATTTCCAATATCGCTACCAAATAATTCATTAATTGCGTCTTTAGTTAATCCATATGGATAGTGATCACCATATAAAGCAATTACAGTGTCTTCCAGTAGACCATCTCTTTCAAGATCAGAAATTAATTCTGTTAATCCAGACTCTAATGTTCTTTG
>NZ_JAVWFO010000087.1:0-4274 GCF_036641015.1 Anaerorhabdus sp.
CTTTTGCTTCTAGATTTACAGTAGGATAATTATCTTCTAGTGTACAATTAATAAACGCATCTGCAGTTGAATACCATTTTCTTAACTCATTTACATCAATCCTTTGAATTCCCATGATATTTACTGGTAAATTTTTCTGTTGCTTCTTTGATACTCCTATCATAACAATTCTAGTATCTTTATCTATTAATTTAGATAGTTTAATAATTTCACTAAACCCTTTTTGTTCTGTCCAAACATTTGCTACACATAGTAATACTCTTTTATCAGTTAATCCATAAGTTTCTCTTAGATTAGATTCTTCAAAGTAAAAATAATCTAATTTAACATCATTATGTATGACTTGATGTTTGAAATTTGACATCATTGATTGACTTACTTCACCATCTAGCCATTTTGATGGTGATACCAAAGTCATATCAACGCCTTCATAACAATGCTTCTTAATTTGGAAATTTTGCTTTGAATGACTTAGTAATCGATAAGGATACTCATTTCTGTACTTACAGTTTTTACAACCATTCTTCCATTCAAAACACTCGTTGTAGTCATAATATGCACAATATCCGGTATACTCCCAACAATCATGCAATGTCCAAACTATTTTTCTATTTGTTTTCTTAATATAGTCGAATAACATTGGATAATTAAGATAAAACCCATGGATAACATGTAAATGTATAATATCTGGATTGATTTCATCTATTCTATTAATGATTTTCCTTGTACTGTGTTTACTGTATAAACCATGTTTATCAAAAAACAAAGCAAGTGCAGCATGCATTGCCACACCTATTGGTGAGTATATTTTGGTAACATTCTTAAAAGTAGCGTTCTTAGGCTCTTTGCGCGAGTAAATTACATAGGATTCATATCCATCGTTTAATAATTTCTCATGGATATCTGCAACTATCTTACCCGTACTAGCAAATCCGTATACAGAGTTAATTTGAAGTATTCTCATAAATTAACTCTCCTTTTTATCTCATTGAATATTAACTTATAATCCTCTACCATGTTTTCAATAGTATATTCTTGAATCGATTGTAATGAATTATCTCCATATTCTTTTCTTTTGGTGTCCTCTATTATTAACTGATTAATCGCATTAGACAATAGGTTTACATCTTCAATTGGTACAATTATTCCATTATTAAACTCATTTACAAACTGTACAGCTGAAGCACATTTATTTGTGGAGATAATTGGTAACCCAAATGACATAGCTTCATTTATAACTAATCCCCATATATCATATCGTGTAGGTAGCACAAAAATATCGCTTGCGACAAAGTATTTACTTAATTCTTCTTTTGTTTTAAACCCAATAAAATGAATATTATTTAAATTATTCTTGCTAATTATCTCTTTAACATTTTCTTCTGGTTGTCCTCCAGCTATAAATAATTCTACTGTTGATGGTACATTTACCATCGCTTGAGCTAATATATCATAGCCTTTTCTTGGTATTTGTTGACCTATTGAAAATAGAACTACTTTATCACTTAAGCCTAATTCAGTTCTATATTCTTCTCTTTTTACCATTAATTCCCTATTGTTATCTATATCCTCTTGCATTTGTGATGTAAATCGGTAGTATAATCGCTTCTTTGGATCTACATGATAATAATCGTAGTACTTATCACACTCTACCCCTGAGGAAGCAAAGAAATGGGCTTGTCTCATCACAATGCTTACGACTGGATCAATTACCCTAGGAATCGGAATTCCACCGTCAGCATGCATTAAAACGACCTTCCTGCGCATTTTATACCACAAAGTCAAAAGTATACATTCAAATTTAGAATAATCCGCATTCCAAAACAGATCGTAATTACCCATCAGGTATTTAAACATAAAGGGAATCTTCTTAAAAAATGATTTAGGTAAGTAATCAGCCTTAAATGATTCAAAATCATACTTTAACCATGAGTTTTCACGGTCAAAAGAAGTAGCATCCTTAAATATAACCGTTAACTCTACTTCTTTACCGATTAAATTTAAAAACTCTACTAAATAAGGTGCTGGTAAGTGATTAAACATTAATACTTTCATTAAAGTTTCTCCTACTAAATCTTATTACTTTCTTCTGATTTTACATAAAAATGGTGGATAATCTTTGCTAACCACCTTGGCCATAACATCATCATAATTTGCAAATCATCTTTAGATCTAGATGAATCTGCAATATTTAGTGATGTAGCTGACTCAGGATAAATTCTATGACCTACTATTTGTTTAGGTATATAGATAAATTCTCCTTTTGATTTTGCCATTAAAACCCAAGTTAAATAATCACATGAGTTTTTTAGAGTTGTATCAAAGATATCTTTTCCCATTTTGTCTTTATTAATTGTAACAGTAGGACATGAAATGCTATCTCCTAAAGCTAATATAAACTTCCTATATGCTCTATTTTTCCACATAAACTTATATTGAATCAAATGATTCATTATTTGTTTAATCTTTAGTAGCTTTTGATTTGATACTGCATTTTCTTCTCTTATTTCGTAATAGTCAGTAAATAACAAAATTAAATCACTACTTCTATTAGCATATTTTAGCGTAGTTTCTGCAAAGTCATCATCATAAATGTCATCTTGATGAACTATGGTTACTAATGGCGTAACACAGGCATTATATCCATAATTCCAATCACTACCTGCCCCTTTTGAATTAGGATTTATGACATACTTAATATTGTATTTATCACATAACCCTAAAATATGATCATTTGGAGTGGATGTAGATAAAATAATATTAGTTTTTACCGTTTGATTAAGTACTGATAAAATAGTCTTTTCTAAATACTTATTTTCTTTATATGCAATTATCGCAAAAGTGTGATCATTTGCAGTATACATCATTTATCCCTCCAACTTATTTAATACAATTCTATTAATTTTATCATTGTTTCCCCAAACTCCTGGTGAATCATATGGACGATCTGGGAAAGCCCCAATATTTAAAGTCATCTCTAACTCATTCTCAATAATAAAATCATTAATTCTATTTAGTAATGAAACAGGCTTACCTGAACAACAGTTAATAATTCCATTTATCTCAGTTTGTTCAATTACCGCAACAATTTGGCTCGCTAATTCATCAATATGGATAAAATCATATAAATTCTTCCCTGAATTTAGGGGAAATTCTTTCTTTCCCTCATCTGCAGCAAGCCTTATCTTTCCAAAGATAGAATTACTTCTTCTATCATCGCCCGTTATATAATACGCTCTAATCCATTGAAAAGTTACATCATATTTACTAGCTAATATACTTGTAGCTTGTCTCAATGCATTCTTTGCAATACCATAATATGATTTTGGGTTGCAAGGAGTATCCTCATCAACCTCACCTTCCCAGTATCCAATTTCGTGCATTGAACCCATTATAGCAACATGTTTACATCCACCTTGAATCATATTTTCAATAAATGATATATGCTTTGGTAAATCATTTATATGCGTGCTTGCCATATGGTTAAAACCATCACGCCAAGCTAAATGCAATAATATATCAGGTTTACCTACTTTATTAAAGATATCTGTATCCTCGTCAAATAGATTCACATCAATCATCTGTACTTGTTCACTTAAACTTGATCGTGATCTATCAAGCGCAACTACTTCATGTCCATTTTTTAAAAGTTCCTCACAAACATGACTTCCAATATATCCATTAGCCCCTGTAACTAAGACTTTCATTAAAAATCACAGTCTACTTCTTCTAACATCGGTGCATTCGCATCTTTATCAGACAAAATAGGTTTTACCCCTTTCAAAATATGTTCCCAATCAATATTAAATTGAGGATCTAGATAGTTTACTGAACGCTCATTTTCTTTAGAGTATACATTATCAACTTTATATTCAAAAATAACGTCATCACTTACACAATAGAATCCATGAGCAAATCCTCTTGGAATGTATAATTGTTCAACCCTGTCCTCTGATAATTCTACTGCTTCCCACTTAAGGTAAGTACTACTATCTTTTCTAAGGTCAACCACGATATCCAATACCATACCTTTAGTACAACGCACTAATTTAGCTTGGCTATATGGATTTTTTTGAAAATGCATACCACGCAATACACCTTTTACCTTTGAAAAACTTCTATTATCTTGTACAAAACAGTTATCAATCCCTGCTTCTTTGTATTTATCATAATTATAGACCTCTTCAAACCAACCACGGTTATCTTCAAATCTATCTAATTTAAGTAATTTAAGTCCATTTAGTGTTAAGTCTATAACTTTCATAAAATACCTC
>NZ_JAVWFO010000088.1:0-4189 GCF_036641015.1 Anaerorhabdus sp.
AGTGGTACATTACCTAGAATAATTCCTGTCACTGTTGATACAACAAGTGGACGGAAAATAAATAATGCTTCTAGCCAATAATCCACACCGATAATAATAGCAGCTATTGCAAGTAGTATTCCTTGCATTAATGTTATTTGCATTTTTTCTTTCTCCTTTTAGTTTTAGATTTTTTCAATTGAATCTCCTGGAACATCTTGACAATATACGTTTGATCCATGACTAGCAGCATATTTTAAGTCTTCCATGTCTTGATCATCTACATATACTTTTTTGGTAATTGCACGTTTGCCATTTGAAAAATGCATATTACCAACATTGACATCCTTAAGTACAACACCTTTTTCAATTAAGCGCTTAACTGATGCGGGAGTTTTAACAACTAAGAATATCTTTTGGTCAGGCGAGGCGTTATCAATAATCTCTGCAGTATAATCTACTGTAAAGAATCGAATTCCAACGCCACTTGATTTAGCAGTGAAGGTCATCAACTGTTGTTGTAATTGGTCATTTGCAGCTTCATCATCACAAACGACGATTAAATTTGCACCAATTGTTTTTGTCCAAGTCACCCCCACTTGTCCATGTACCAAACGATTATCGATACGTGTCAAAAGAATATTTTCTCCTTTCATACTTACACCTCCTTTTCCTTCACTAAATATCATAGCAAAAAGCGTGCCAACATTTAGTTAGCACGCAAATAATCCTTTGTTTATAGGTAATTTTCAATATAATTAAATATATAATATATTTCAGAAACAGGTATTTCGACACTATAATTCGATTCTACGACACTGAATACCTGTTTAATCGCTTCAATGAAGTCCCCATGATTTTCAAGAAATTCAGTCGGTTCCTCAATTAATTGAACTTCATTTTTAAGTATTAATCTTTCAATTAAACATGATAAATGTACATATAATCCTACTTTACTAGCAGCTGGTAAAGGCAATGATAAGTATTTTTCCATATCAATCACTAGTTCTTCTACATCATCCAATACTTTCTCAGCATTTAAAATTGTCAAATGATTAACGATATTATTAAGTGTAAAGTTCTTAATAATATTTTGTTTCATGACTTCTACTTCATCTTCATTTAGGAAGTCTTTCATTAAAGCACCTATTTGATCCATTTCTGAATTCAATACTAAATCTTCTATTGCAATAAAAGGCATGTCTTCAATATATGGATTCATTGTCCCAATAATAAATAAAACATCATATTTTTCAAATATATAATCATTATTACCATTCTCAACTAATTTGTTGTAGTCATAACTAACAATTTCAGCATCAATTTTCTTAGGTAAACTCTTACTAAATAAATCTACAATTTTTTCAGCTGATCCCATTCCAGTTGCACATACCGATAGTATCGCTTTCTTTTTAGCTCTATTTTGTATGTATTTATATTGAGATACCGTTTCTGAACTTGCTTTATCTAGTATTTTAGAAATATCTTCACCTTGCTTAATTTTGCTGCCAATTAACAATGCAAGCTTTGTACTTACATTATTTATGATACTTATATTAACATTTTGAATTTGTTTAATACGCTTATAGATTTCTTCCAATGAGCCCATATCTACAAGTAATACAAGATCATCAAAATAATTCTTCATTTTCAGATAATCATTTAACTGATTAGTAATTTTATCAACACTAATATCTAATTCCATATCAATCGCATCAAAAATATTTTGATTTAACATCTTATTAACAGCATCTGCAATTGATGATGCAGTAGAATACCCATGACAAAGAATAACCGCAATTGTTTTATTGCTAGATTCTTCTCGATGCATATCACATATGACAAGCATTAATCTAATCTTCATCATTTCATCAACTTCAACATCTAAGTTAATACCAATATTATCAACAATCTCAGTTACAATTGTATATTCTCTTGGATATTTCATTTGAAATATCTCCGAAAATTCTTTAATCTCTTGAGCGTGATTACTTAACCAACTCTTAAATTCATGACTAAGTCTTGCATATTCACTTAAATATCTTGATACAAGAAGTATGTCATTATTACTGATTTGTAAATTATAACGGTTCATAACAATAGAGAATATCTTATCTGTAATTTTCTTAGTAAATTCAATATTTGGACCTCCTGCTTGATTACGATCAAACATTAGATAATCACTATATTGGTCAATCACTTCTTTTAATGAAGGACTAAATATTCGATTTGTCAGTGGATTTTCTTTGTACTTATGATAACTTTCCAACATCTTTTCATATACACCAATTAAATTAGTATCATAAGTGTTAGGTTGATTAGGAAATGCCAGTTTTAACATCTTCTTATCTTTAGAACTTTGTAATTTGAAATTAATTACTGGAGCTAATTGCAAAACATATTCTGGTAAATTATTCACATGAATTTGAAGAATATCATTAACTTGATTATCTTCCAAGAAAGCATTGGCACAAGTAGCACGAACACTATTCATTAAGCCACCTACGTTACCAGGAATATTGGTGTCCATAAATATTTGATAAGCTAATGAACTTATCTCAATTGTTTTACCAATTTCTTTCGATTCATTTTTAAAGATTGTCGCAAGTAGTGCAGCCTTTTCATTTCTTGGTCTTTCTTCTAAAGATGGAATTTTTACTACAATCGGAATTCTTCTTAATAACGTTTTAAGTAATACATCTTCAGGTTTTTCTGTTGTAGCAAAAATTAATCGGCAATCGGAATGATACCAATTTTCGTTATCTCCTACTCGATGATAAACCCCTTTATCCATAAATAAAAATAGTTTTTCTTGACACTCTGCTTTTAAACAATGCACTTCATCTAGAAATAATACGCCACCATCTGCCAACTGTATTAATCCTGGATTATCTTTATCCGCACCGGTATAAGCACCTTTTTTATGACCAAATAGATTTGCCGTTAACAATTCAGGGTTATTTGCATATTCACTACAATTCACTACTATAAATTTACTTTCATGAGTAATAATTTTAGCACATATCGCATATTCATATGTCGTCTGCGCAATTCTACTTTTACCAGTTCCTGTTGCTCCGTTTAATAAAATTGGTAAACCCATAGGTGGATAACTTATAGCTGCTTTACACTGTTCAATAGCATGTCTTAATGAATCACGTGCACCAATAAGACGATCAAAATCTTCCTTTTTAAATGTTAAATCATCAAAAGACTCAAAAATACTGTTTTCTACTTCAATTCCTGATTTTTCCAATTCTTCTATACTGTAAAAATAAACTGGTCTTGTATTTACTTTAACCACCTTATTTTCTTGTATAAACTCATTCAAATACTGTGAAACACTGTTTCTACTTAAAGATAATTCATTAGCAAGATATGATGCTGTAAAACATTCCATTGGAATAGCACCATTTTTTGCAGTATATAAGTTTAGTAGTTTTAATAATTTTTCTTTCATGGCATTTCCTCTTGTTCATATTCTATCGCAAAAGATGTTATGTTACAATCTAGTAAAGGCTGATAACAAAATGAAGACAAAACTTATACAAACACTTAAACCTACCCATAAAATAAATATTAAACAAGTACAGTCACTTGCTATTTTAACAATGAATCAGCAAGAATTAGACAAGTTGATAATAGAAACAGCACAACAAAATCCATTACTAGAAATACATCCAAGTTATTATCATCAAACTATTGAACTTAATGAAGAACTACTTAACAATACAAATGAGATAAGTTTGATTGAAGAATTAGTATCGCAAATAAATACCAGTAAGTATAAGAATAAAGAATGCGCTAAAGCCATAATCCATCACTTAGATTCAAATGGATACTGCACAACATCATTAATTGATATAAAAAAAGAAAGCCATTTTAAATTACAAGATTGTAAAGATGCGCTTCAATTTATCCAAACATTATATCCTCTTGGTGTTGGTGCTAGAGATTTAGAGGAATGTCTAACAATCCAATGTAAACATATTAATACGCAACATCAAGATATTTTATTAAAAACAATTCACTATTTAAATGATTTAGCAAAAGGTCATTTTCTAAAAATAGCTAAGATTCTAAATACAGATGAAAAAACTATCAAAACGTGTTTAAAGTTGATTCAAACGTGTAATCCAAAACCAGCTTCAAATTACTCTGCTAGTGCACCTATGATCCTACCAGAAATATTTATAATTAATGATGATGG
>NZ_JAVWFO010000089.1:0-2779 GCF_036641015.1 Anaerorhabdus sp.
TTGTATTAAACAAAAAAGGTGTTAGTTTTCACCAACACCAGAATTTGTAGAACCGGGCTTTTTCTTTTGAAGAAAGTGATAATTAAACTTTTAACTATTATAAAAAGTGTTATAATGAACAAGAAGGAATTTGCAAGATAATGACGAATGATGTGACTACAATACAAGATAAATTTGCTTCAGCCCTTGACCGACGACAAGTGTGCTCTTTTGATATTGAATTTGTTGACAGTGAAACCTCTCCTCTTATCCATAGTGCGGCGAGGTTTTTATATTTTTTAGAGGGTGTATGTACTTTGTCGATTAACGGAATTGATTATCAAATTGTATCAGATACATTGGTAGCTATAATGCCATGGGATATTTCAGTTATAAAAGAAGTTAAAGATTCAATTACATTTCAAAAAGTAGTTTACAACTTTGATTTTATTAATGGATATCTTAGGACAATTTATAATCCTAAAAACACATTAATAGACTTACATGAAAAAATCAAAGACAATCCAGTTTTATATTGCAATGATGAACAAGCAGAAAGTTTTCGAATTTACTTTTTACAACTTCAACAAGAATTAGGAGAAGAAAGTTTGAATCCTGATTATACAAAACTACCTGTGTTGTCTGATTCTTATGTAACTAGTATGTTAGTGGCGATATTAGTATTGTTTAATAGATATATTCAAAAGAGTAAAAAGAATGTTGATGCTGTTGACAGTGAATTGGATTTAACTAATCAAATTCTTAAATATATTAGTACACATTTACAAACGAAAATTACCTTAGAGAAATTATCAAAAGTTTTTTATATAAGTGAATCAACAATAGCTAAATATCTTCAAGAAAATATTGGACATTCATTTTCTGAAATGTTGAATGAAATCAGGATATCGAAGTCGTATGATCTACTTCTTTACTCAGATTTAAGTTTAAATACAATTGCTCAGATACTAGGCTTTACTGATGCTTCACATTTCATTAAGACATTTACTACGAAAGTAGGTGCTACACCTAATGAATATCGTAAGAATTATCAAAGTAACGAAGATATCTTAAAGCGAAAAGAAAATGAAGTTATCTACAAAGTGCTTAATTATATCGATAATAACTATTTAAGTGATAAAATAAGTGGAGCAACAGTAGCTAGAAAATTTGGTGTATCAATGATTGAATTAAATCATATGCTTGTATTTCAAGTTGAGAAAACATTTGATGATTATGTAGACTGGCTTAGAGTTTCACGTGCTAGTGATTTATTAATTACAACTGATTTAGCGATTACTGATATTGCTATCGAAGTAGGATATAATACTACTAAGACATTTACAAGAATATTTACAAATATTCGAAGAATGACGCCAGGTGCTTTTAGAAAAACCGTAAGTTTGCAAAGAAAGAATGGCGAGATAATTAAGCCTACAAAAGAAAAACCGTATCGAAATTAATTGGGGAATATATAAGGGTGTTGGTAGAATAAATTTAGAGGTAAATTTATGATAAAAGGATTAACAAATCAAGAAGTTCAACAAAGAGTTGCTAATGGAATGACCAATACTTTAGAAGTGAAAATTACAAGAACATACAAAGAAATATTTAAATCAAATATTTTTACATTTTTTAACTTAATGAATGTAGTTTTAATAATGCTTATTATATTTGTGCAATCTTATCGAAATGGATTGTTTTTCTTAACGATAATTGCCAATACATGTGTTGGAATTTTTCAAGAAATAAGATCAAAACGTGTTCTAGATAAACTTGCTATTGTAACAATGAATCAAATAGAAGTATATCGTGATGAAGATATTGTTAAGTTGCCAATAGATCAATTGGTAATTGATGACATTGTTAAAATCAAAGCGGGAATGCAAGTTCCAAGCGATGCAATAATTATTGATGGAAAACTAGAAGTAAATGAATCTTTATTGACTGGTGAAAGTGTTCCACAATTTAAAGAAAAAGATAATGAATTATTTAGCGGAAGTATTGTTACCTCTGGTGAAGCAATTTGCAAAATCATTCATGTTGGTAAAGATAATTATTCATCAAAAATCATTCAAGAAGCTAAAAAATATAAGGCGATTTCTTCAGATTTAAAGAAGAGTATTGATACAATACTAAAAATTATTAGCATAATAATAGTTCCTTTGGGAGTGATGTTGTTTGTTAATCAGTACTTTGTTTTGCATTTTCCACTAAAAGAAGCAGTAGTAAAAATGGTAGCAGCCTTAATAGGAATGATACCAGAAGGACTTGTTTTTCTTACTAGTGTTGCCTTAGCGATTAGTGTAATTAGATTGGCGCAAAAGAAAACATTAGTTCAGGATTTGTATTGCGTGGAGACATTAGCAAGAGTAGATACATTATGCTTAGATAAGACAGGAACCCTAACAGAAG
Organism: Anaerorhabdus sp.; assembly: GCF_036641015.1. Taxonomy (GTDB): domain Bacteria; phylum Bacillota_I; class Bacilli_A; order Erysipelotrichales; family Erysipelotrichaceae; genus Anaerorhabdus. Next base: position 2,395 of record NZ_JAVWFO010000089.1, read on the forward strand.
GTAAAATGAAAGTTATTCAATCATTTAATATGGTAAATATAAACCTAGATGAAATTATGGGTAATTACTGTTCGATATTTCCTGATGGTAATGCAACATCGCTGGCTTTAAGTGATTCATTTAAAAAATTATCTAGCTATACTGTAGTAGATAAACTAGATTTTTCATCAGATCGTAAGTACAGTGCAATTACGTTTAAAGAAGGAACATATTGCTTAGGTGCAGCTCAATTTTTGTTTCCAATGAATGATGAAACTAATAAAATAGCACAACAATATGCTAATGAAGGCTATCGTGTAATTTTTTTGGGAATGAGTAGTCAAGGTATAAAGGAAAATAAAATTGTTGATGCAATACCTCTTGCATATATGTTAATAAGAGACCA
>NZ_JAVWFO010000089.1:2879-4009 GCF_036641015.1 Anaerorhabdus sp.
AAATTATTTGTAGAATCATTACAGAAACATGGGCATGTTGTTGCAATGACAGGAGATGGTGTTAACGATGTTCCTGCGCTTAAAAAAGCCAATGCATCAATTGCAATGGCATCAGGTAGTGACGCAGCTAAGAATGCTTCTAATATTGTTTTACTAGATTCGGACTTTAGCAGTTTACCTTCAGTTGTAAATGAGGGTAGAAGAGTTATTAACAATATACGTAGCGCATCATCTATGTTTTTAATTAAAACAGCATTCTCGGTTGTGTTATCTATATTAACTGTATTGCTATCTCAAGCATATCCATTTCAGCCAATACAATTAACAATTATTAGTATATTTTCAATTGGAGTTCCAACGTTCTTATTGCAATTTGAACCTAATTTTGAACGTGTTGATGGAAAGTTTTTAAGAGTAGCATTTAGAAATGCAATTCCATCAGCAATGGCAATTGTTTTTGGCATTTTAATTGGAATGGCGATAGAATCTATGTATGATTTCCCAATGAAAGTTATGTCTACTTTTAATGCAATTCAAACTGGGATCATATATACATTTACGTTATATATGGTATATAGGCCATTAAGCAAATATCGGTTTGCAATCATATTTACAATGCAAGTATTATTAGCTTTAGCATTCTTGTTTGGAGCAAATTTCTTAGGATTAACATCTTTACCATTTAATTTAATAGTTACTATTATTGTGTATTCTGCCTTTTCAATACTATTAGTAAAGGGATTCAAAGTAATTTTTGAGAAAATAATTAAGTCACTCGGATATTAATTCTGAGTGATTTTACTTATATTTAACATTAATAGCATACAAATTTAATAATTATTTCATATTCTAAGAGTGTACCAAGATGGTATCGGAGGAAATTTATGAAAAAATTATTAAGTTTATTAATTGCGGGGTTATTAATTACTGGATGCTCATCAGCACCAACAACTCCTGATAGCACAGAAGGAAGTACTACACCAAATACTACTTCTAGTATTAATGTTTATACTCGTGATGGAAGTAGTGGGACAAGAGAAGCTTTTGAAGGGGCTATCGGTCTTGAAGAATTAACACAAAATGCAATTGAAGTTAGTTCAAATGGCGATATGGCTACAAAAGTAGGAAAT
>NZ_JAVWFO010000090.1:0-3891 GCF_036641015.1 Anaerorhabdus sp.
ATATTAGCTCTCCTGAACGACTCTAAGATAGATTCTAAATCTCTTTTCTATTCTCATTTCTTTTGCATACATCATTGCTCTTGATAAATTTTTTTTAGGATTATGAGCATAAAATAAAATTGCTTGGCTGAAAATCTGACTTTCAATTCTATTTTCATTTTTAATTATGTCACAGATTGTTTTATCAATATTATAAACCTTAATTCTATTGCCATAAGGACTTTCAATTTCTTCTATTCCTAATTCATAGATATTCCTTCTTACATAATAAGCTTTTAATTGTGTTTTAGATTTAACATTATATCCAGTAGGAACTGTTACACAATATTTAGGATATGCAACATCAGTTAAGTTATGTAAGTATAATGCTGTTTCATTTGAAAAAATAAAATATTTTGACCTTTCCTGAATCTCCCTATATTCATCTGGAGATGACTCAATACTACTATAAGAACCAATCCCCCATCGAATAAGCTGATTTTGATCAACAGCTTGTTTAAGTGTTGAGCGTGAAAAACCTGCAGCTACAACATCTTTAGCCGTAAATACTCTCTTTGAATTAGCAAATTCCAACAGTTTGTCAATTTTGCTCATATAATCACCTCTTTGTATATGTGTACTTATATTATATTATTTTAAGAACGTTTATACAATGCTGTTTTCATATAAATTTATAATCAGATATAATTTTTAAATTATTCATGTTAAAATATTGTACATGGATACTACTAAACTAAAACTTGCAAACTCGATTAAAACTTTGATGAAAACAATCCCCCTAGATAAGATTACAGTAACAGATATTGTATCTATGGCTAAATGTACTCGTCAAACTTTTTATCGTCATTTCGTTGATAAATATGACCTAGTAAATTGGTACTTTGAGGAATTAGTAATGCAATCTTTTAAAGAAATGGGATTAAGTAAAACATTGTATGATGGATTAATTAAAAAGTTTAACTTTATCCAAAATGAATACCATTTCTTTTATGAAGCATTTTCTAGTAATGATGCTAATTCATTAGTCCAATATGATTATGAAACAATATTATCCTTTTATACATCTATTATAGAAAAGAAAACTAAAGCTCCTTTAGATGAACAATCTAGTTTTCTATTAAAGATGTATTGTAGAGGATCAATTGATATGACTGTAGATTGGGTTAAAAACGGTATGAAACTACCACCCAAAGAATTAGCAGCCCTACTCATACATGCTATGCCAGAGCCTTTAAAAGAAGATTTATCATACATAAAACTTAAATAAGTTACACTCTAAACAATGTGTCACTTCTTTTTTTATTAACTACTTGTTAAAATATTCACAGGAAGCTTATTCCAAGGAGGAAATAGATATGGCAAATCGTTTTATTTTAAATGGTACCTCTTATCATGGTGCAGGTGCTATCAGTCACATTAAAGATGAAATTAAGAATTATGGTTTTACAAAAGCATTTGTATGCTCAGACCCAGATTTGATTAAATTTGGTGTAACTGCAAAAGTATTAGATGTTTTAAAAGAAGCTAATTGTCCTTGCGTAATTTACGATGATATTAAAGCTAACCCTACTATTGAAAATGTACAACATGGTGTTGAGGCATTTAAAGCAAGTGGAGCTGACTTCATTGTTGCGATTGGTGGAGGTTCTAGTATGGATACTGCCAAAGCAATAGGTATCATTATAACTAATCCAGAATTCGCTGATGTCAAATCATTAGAAGGTGTTGCACCTACTAAAAACCCTTGTGTACCAACATTTGCAGTTCCAACAACTGCTGGTACTGCAGCTGAAGTTACAATTAACTATGTAATCACTGATGCCGCTAATAATAGAAAACTTGTATGTGTAGATCCACATGATATTCCTGTAGTTGCATTTGTTGATCCTGATATGATGTCTACTATGCCAAAAGGTTTAACTGCCGCTACTGGTATGGATGCTTTAACTCATGCAATTGAAGGTTATATTACTAAAGGTGCTTGGGAGATGTCTGATATGATGCATCTTAAAGCAATCGAAATTATTTCAAGATCTTTACGCCTTGCTGTTGCAAATGATCCAAAAGGCAGAGAAGAAATGGCTTTAGGTCAATATATCGCAGGTATGGGATTCTCAAATGTTGGTTTAGGTATTGTTCACTCAATGGCTCATCCTCTTGGTGCTTTATATGACACACCTCACGGAATCGCTAATGCCATTATTTTACCAACAGTTATGAAATACAATGCAGAGTGTACTGGTGAAAAATACAAAGCCATTGCAGAAGCTATGGGTGTAAATACTCAAGGTATGAACCAAGAAGAATACCGTCAAGCAGCATGTGATGCTGTTCAACAATTATCTACTGATGTTGGTATTCCTACTAACTTAAAAGAAATTGTAAAAGAAGCAGATTTAGACTTCTTAGCACAATCCGCAATGGATGATGCATGCCGTCCAGGTAACCCTAAAGATCCTTCATTTGAAGATATAAAGAATTTATATATTTCACTACTATAAACGATGAAAGGTGCAACCAAATGGCTGCACCTTTTAATTTGGCATCTTGTCATAATCTGTGGTGTGGTTACCCTTTAAACAGTCTGTGGTTTGTTCCATAGACTATTTTGCATTAAAAAACTCCTATCTTATAATGTAATTGTCTAAGATCACAAAATAGAATAGGAGGAAGACAATAAATGTCTTTAAATAATTTTATCACAGATATTCTCAATATTAACTTAGATTCAACTGAGAATATTCAATCAATTCAATCCAATTACCTCCATTGTTTATCTAATATTGTATCAATAGCTTGTAATGTACGTTCATCATTATCATTCGATAGTGATAGTATCAAGGATAAAGTATCCACAATACCATTACTTGATAAAGGTGTTGGATCATATTTCCATATTTGTACTTGAACTTGTGTATCAGCATCCAATAATGATTTAGTACCTAATTTATCCAAGTTACCTACCTTTGATGTTGCATACCCCTCCACTTTTGTTGGATTGATCATAGTGTATTTTGATAACGCTGTATATCCTGCAAAACAACAATTTTCAGGTAAGTCTTTCTTAGATATATAATAACTTTTTTTAACTGGATTTTCTAAGTATAGTAATGCTTTTTCATATACATTTTTCTTTGATTGAACAGTATATATTATTTTTTTCACTCCATTTTTCTTTGTATTAATTAAGTCCAAATCTTCAAGTTGTTTAGTAGCTCTAGAAATCGACATCGGTGTAAATCCTAAAGCATTTATCGCATCGCTACAAAATAATTCATTTTCTTTATGCAATAAGAAATACAACAATAACATCTGTGTGGATGGCAACAACTTCTCATTTTTCACCAGTTCCATTGAATATCGCTCTTGTAATAATACACCTAGAAATGGTAGATATATTTGTTTCTCATTTACTACAAAAGGTATGTTTGCATCAATCAGATATTTTCTTTCCCGTGCTATCATTTTTTCCAGTATTAATACTACCGGAATATTATCATACGATTTAATTTTCTCTATGTGCTTCTTAATTGTAGAGATTGGTTCTAACTCAAATTTTGGATACAAAAATATTACATCAATACCAGATAAATTAACAGCACTATATTTATATCTATCGCTTAAATAGTATGGTAAATCTTTACCATACCTCCACACATTATACCTGACCTTTAAATTTAAAGTATTCTCCAAATATTCCATGCTGTCACCATCCTTTTATCATATATATGTATTATAACTTTATTAATGTTATATTACAATATTTATGTTATTTTAAGAAATAAATAAAACTCTGTAACGAAAACAGGAGCAGATAATTCTGCACCTGTCTTACTTATTCTATACAAATACTATCTACTTCATCGATTTCTGCCATTTTAACAGAAACTA
>NZ_JAVWFO010000091.1:0-3844 GCF_036641015.1 Anaerorhabdus sp.
ATACCAAAATTAAGCATGTATTACTAATACAATTATTATATATTTTATTATTAGTTGATTAAATATCTTTATACGTAGAATATAATAGTTAATTATAGTTCTACTGACTAAGCTTTAAAATAATTAGAATTCGGTAAGTAGAACTTATTTGAATATAATTATTTAGATAACAAAGATGATATCTAAAATAATCATACTTTAATTAAAACCTGAAGTATAATCTTATAAAATGTAACAATCAGCGTATATAAATATTTATAATGCGTAACTACAATAATTATCGGGTTACTTTAAGGCTATAATTTAATAAATAGATTCATATTAGTTATTACTTTTTCGTTTTAAGTGCGTTATAATTATTTTATAGGCGAAAATTGAATTGTAATAATGATTAATTTATGCAATAATGAATTAGCAATAATATTTAAAAAATATTAAAAAATGTATAAGAACAATGTTAATTAGTGGCTCATCCTTTTTATACCTTTGTGAAGTTATTGCTATTAGAAGTAGGATGAGATATAAAATAATAACTAAAAGGAGGAATTGGAATGAATGCAATAATGATAATGTATCATAAAAATACGGAACAAATAGAAAGGATGGTTAACACTCTTTCAAGCGAGAATTTTGATATTTTTATTCATGCAGATTCAAATTTAGTATTAAGTGATGAGGATAAAAATAAAATCGTTGCAGCTTCAGCAATTAGTAAAGTGTATTTTACTGAAAATAGGCATCATGGGGTTCTTAATACAGATAGTCTTGTTAAGATTGAAATCGAGCTTATTAAAACAGCAAAAGCATGTGGAGATTACAAATATTTTCTATTACTGAGTGGACAGGACTATCCAATTAAACCGATGAAATATATAAACAAAACGTTAAATGACAGCTATCCTAAACCATTTATTGATTGCACGCCATATGACAAGCATAATTGGGTTTCATCTAAGTTCTCATATAATGATAAAACAATGAAATTAAGAAAATATCTTCTAGGGAAAAGGAAAGGCCCATTATCAACATACAGTTTAGGGGCAATTGATGTAATCCTTAGGAAGTTAGTAAAATATCTTCATCTTGATTATTATACTTCGCTAACTAAGCAAAATATTGAATTGTTCGGTGGTAGTGAATGGTGGATCTTACCTGATGTCTGTGTTAACTATATTATTTCTGAATATGATTCTGGAAAACCATACATTAAAGAGCTATTAGGTGTTAGAACACCAGATGAAACTTTTTTCCAAATTATGACTATGAGATCACCAAGTCGCAATTTAGTTGATGTTAATCCTAAAGATAAGGTTTCGCAATCATGCAAAACGTTTGCTTATTTTCATTGTAAAGGAAAACCATTTGTAGGTCATCCATATGAATTTACCATTAGTGATATCGAATTGCTTTCTGAAAAAAGTGAAAAGGATGATATTTGGTTTGCGAGAAAATTTGACTTAACCATAGATTCAAAAGTATTTGATTTAGTCGAAGAAAAATTACTTAAGAAATTCGAATAGTTTACAATATGTCGATAGTATCATATTAGAAAACCATTCTGTAAATAATTTGATATGATATTTAAGTCAATTAAATAATCGAAAACAAGTAATAAAGTGGAGTGATCCAAATTATTTGGACTAAAAGAAATAGGCTGAATTAAACAATTAACAAGGATTGATTTCTGTATTGTACAGGAGTTAATCCTTTAATTTGATCATTATTCTTTGTCTATTATAATAATCGATATATTTCTCCATTTCAATCTCTACTTCATCTAATGTTTTAAATTCAAATTCATGGCAATAAAACATTTCGTTTTTTATTCTACCAATGAAGTTTCAATTGGAGAGTTATCTAAACAGTTTCCTTTACGTGACATAGATTGAATGATTTCTTTCTCTTTAAGAATACTATGATAGGGTTCCATTTAGAATTGCCAACCTTGGTCAGACTGGAATATTAAGCCATTAAGATCTTGATGCTTCAAAATTTCGTTCATAGTAGGAGTCCTCCTCTTTTCCTCTCTAATATATCGTATCCATTCCCATTATACGACTTAATCTAATTAAATAACAGAACAGCTGATTGTAAGCCATATTCAATAGCTGTGACATTAACTGACTGATTATTAAGGAGCACCTTATTTTTGATTTCATTTTTTAACTTTTGAGAATAATAGTGATTTTTATCTTTTCTTGAATACATTTGCAATGTCTATCGATTAGGTTTATCAAGTATTGTATATTAATCTTTTGAATGTCAGACTCTTTTGACAATGATTCCAAACTTTCCCCTTGATTTCGTTTTATATATATTTCTATTTTTTTATTCTCTTGTATGTTTTGACATAATAAAATGCACCTCCATTAATTGTTTGTTAATTAACGGGGTGCACTTCATTATAACAGGTTTCGTTTATAACTGATTTTTTAAAGAAACTCTTTATCAATTAAATCTAAAATTTTAGAATCAACTTCTATGTCAAATTTTCTTGCAAACCAAAAATACTCATCCTCACTCTTTTCTCTAAGCAGTTCAATATCATTAATGGTGAATTCATATGGATGACCTTTAAATGGTTTGCTTTTACCACTGAAATAAGCGTAAGTTTTACAATTTTGTTCAACCATATCTATTGGATTGATTTTGATTAAATTGTTACATTCTGATCTCATAGCCATAATTTGAAAAAAACTTTCCTCTGGTGTTAATGTGCTTAATAACTCTGATATATAGGCTTTATTTGAGTTGTATTCAGATAATATATAGTCAATACAAATGTCAGGCAGAATCCACCAAGCACTGCCTCCATACAATTCTATATTTTGCTTTGTTAGTGATGTGTAAAAATCAAGATGTAGACACGCTACTACTTGTTTAATAATTATTTCTATTATTCTTAAACTATTTCTGGTTAAAGAACCTTTCTTTTTTCTTCTAATGAATTGTTGAAATCTAAGTATAGAGGCATTTATGGCGAACTTGTAAAATATCCAGTTGTGCTTGTCATATGGTGTACAATCGATGTATGGCTTAGGGTATGTATCATCTAATTGTTTAGAAATATAAGCCATTGGTTTAATTGGATAGTCTTGACCACTCAGTAATAAATAATATTTGTAGTTACCATTAATTTTTGCGGTTTTTACGAGTTCGATTGCAATATCAACAAGACTTTGTGTATCGAGAACCCCATGATATCTTTTTTCTGTAAAATAGATATTACTCTTTGTTGAAGCTGAAGCGATTTTATTTTTAGCCTCATCACTCAATAGTAAATTTGAATCTGCGTGAATGAAAATATCAAAATTCTCATCCGAAAGAGTTTCAACCATTCTTGTTACTTGATCAACATTCTTGTGAAACATTATCATTATTGCATTCATTTGTTTTCCTCCTGTTAGTTATTGTGTTAACTTCCATAAATTAAGGTAATGTTCAAATAATATTTTCGGCCAAAGCTCTGTTGGCAATTATATCTTCTCATAATTTTAGACATGCTTATTAGCCTACTTAGAAATCTAATAACGTTAAGTTTAATGATTTCATCTTAAAAAGTTATAATTATTATATTTGAAGTTACTACTTCATTATTGCATGATTTAGTTTGCAATGCAATTGTTTGTTTAACTAGAAATAAATAGGTATAGATGTATAAAAAACATTTATAATTATTAAGGTTATAAATGTCAAAATAAGTTTAAAACAATTAAGGAAATTCTATATAACAATTTTTTCAGTGATTGTAATTATCTGCCACCAAATAAGAGTTTATTTAAAAGGGGGATTTTAGTTATTATAATGCTCATTACTAAAGATATTGTCATTATTACAACTGAAT
>NZ_JAVWFO010000092.1:0-3811 GCF_036641015.1 Anaerorhabdus sp.
TTGAGGCAATAATAAAAAAAGTGCCAGATATAGATGGTGCATATATTGAATTTCCCTATGATGTAAAAGAAGAATTTGGTAAAGGTAGAGTTAAAGTTTATGCCACCTTCGACGGCGAACCCTATGAAGGAAGTCTAGTAAGGATGAAAACACCTGGACATATTATTGGGATAAGAAAAGATATTCGTGATAAAATAAAGAAACAAGCAGGCGATACTATAAAAGTAACGATTAAGGAGCGTGAATGAAATGAAAATGTTATTTATTTGTTATCCAAAATGTACAACTTGTCAAAAAGCTAGAATGTGGTTAGATAAATCAAATATTTCTTATGAATTTAGAGATATTAAACTTAATAACCCAACAGAAAAGGAATTAATGGAATGGATTAAGATAAGTGGTTTACCAATCAAACGATTCTTTAATACTAGTGGAATCTTATACCGTGAATTAGAACTTACTAAAAAACTTCCATCAATGAGTGAAGAAGAACAAATTAAACTATTAGCTACAGATGGTATGTTGGTAAAAAGACCACTATTAATTAGTGATAATAAAGTATTAGTAGGATTTAAAGAAAAGGAATGGAATGAACTTTAATGGATACTCTACAAGCAATTAAAACAAGATCAAGTATTAGAAAGTATACAAATGAAACAATTTCAAATGAACAAATACATCAACTTCTTGAAGCTGGTTTTTGTGCTCCGTCAGCTAAAAATCGTAGGCCATGGCATTTTGTTGTAGTTCAAGATAAAGGTACTTTGATTAAACTAGCTGATTTTGGTAAATATTATAAAATGCTTACTGATGCTCCTTTAGCAATAATTGTCTGTGGAGATAGTTCTATTATTGAATACAATTACTTATTAAATGATTGCTCCGCTGTTACTCAAAATATTCTATTAGCTGCGCATGAATTAGGATTAGGAGCAGTATGGTTAGGTATAAAGCCTGAAATGATGAAAGATTTTTATGCTCAAGAGTTTAATTTACCAGAGAATATGATTCCGGTATCTTGCATATCAATAGGGCATCCTAATGAGGTAAAAGAGCAGAAAGATAGATTTGAAGATAGTAAAGTACACTATGAAAAATTTAGTGCTAAATAGGATAGTTTACTAAAATAAAATAACAGTAAGCACGTTCATTAGAATCCTTAAAGAATATGATAAAAATTAATAAAAATATTTTTACATGGTTTCATGTGCGTGCTATAATTATTACGTTTTAGGGCACCCCTTAAACATGGAGGAGAAGGTTAATGAAAAAGGTTTATGAAGGAAAAACTAAAGATGTTTATGCTTTAGAAAATGGTAATGTACTTTTAAAATTTAAAGATGATTGCACTGGAAAAGATGGAGTGTTTGATCCAGGAGAAAATTCAGTTGGTTTAACAATTGATGGTATCGGAAAAGCAAATCTAGAAACATCAATACACTTCTTTGAATTATTAAAAGAAAAAGGCATCAAGACTCATTATGTAGATGCTAATATAGATGATGCAACAATGGAAGTTTTAAGCGCAAAAGTATTTGGTAAAGGGGTAGAAGTTATCTGCCGTCTTGTAGCTACAGGAAGTTTTGTACGCCGTTATGGTATGTACATTGAAGATGGTACTAGAATTCCAAATGGTTATGTAGAAGTAACGTTAAAAGATGACGAAAAGGGAGATCCACTTATCACTAAAGATGCATTAGCTTTACTAGATATTATGGGTGAAGAAATGTATGACAGCATGAAAGAACAAACATTAGAAATTACTAAGATTGTCGCTGCTGACTTAATGACTAAAGGTTTAGATCTTTACGATATTAAATTTGAATTTGGATATCATAACAATGAAGTAGTTCTAATCGATGAAATCGCAAGTGGAAATATGCGTGTTTACAAAGATGGAAAAATTGTTGAACCAATTGAATTAACTAAAATTATTTTAGGTTAATAATTAAATCCCAGTGAGAGTACTCACTGGGATGTTTTTGTTATTTCATAACCTTTTTTAGTATTTGTAATGTTTTTTCGTTTTTTGTATAGCGTAGTGGTAAATCAAATAGATATGTATTATTTTGGATAGCTTTTGTATGAGAGAAGGTATTAAAGCTGTATTTACTGTGATAATGTCCCATTCCACTTTGACCAACACCGCCAAATGGCAAGTTATGGTTAGCTAAATGCATTACACAGTCGTTTACACATCCTCCACCAAATGAAACTTCATTAATGATACGATTTGTTACTTCTTTATTTCTACTGAAAATGTAGCATGCTAAAGGTTTTGGTCTAGATTTTACGATTTCAATAACTTCGTCTAGTGTGTTATAAGAAATAATTGGTAAAATTGGTCCAAAGATTTCATCTTTCATGATTTCACTTTCAAATGTCGCATTTGTAAATAAAGTAAGACTTATCTTAAATGTTTCATCATTTGTTGTACAAGTTGTTTTATTTGGTTCATTTGAGATTAATTTCTTAATACGCATGTAATGTTTAGCGTTGATAATTCTTGGATAGTTAGCATCTTCTATTCCTAATGGATTTTGTAATTGAATTTGTTTGTTTAATTGATTAATAAGTTCATCCTTTACTGATGCGTCTACTATAATGTAGTCAGGTGCTACGCATGTTTGACCTGCATTTAGTAACTTAGACCATATGATACGTTTTGCTGCAGTTGCCAAATTTGCATCTCTAGTAACAAAGGTTGGGCTCTTACCACCTAATTCAAGTGTAACTGGAGTCAAATACTTTGATGCATGTTGCATTACTATTTTGCCAACTCGTTCACTTCCAGTGAAGAAAATGTAGTCATATTTAAATTTAAATAATAAATCAGGATCTACTGATGGATCTATGCAATATACAACTTCTAAAGGGAATGTTTCATTTATTAATGTTTCTAGTAGTGTTGATGTAGCATTACTTTCTTTAGAACATTTGATAATAGCGGTATTTCCCGCAGCTAATGCACCTACAAGTGGTGCTAACGTTAATTGAATAGGATAATTCCAAGGTGCTAAAATTAATACAATGCCATAAGGTTCAGCAATAGTATAACTAGTAGATCCTATTAAATGTAGCGGTGCTAGTTTACAAGCGGGCCTAGACCATTTTTCTAATTGCTTGAGTGCTACATCGATTTCAGAATATACAATACTTATTTCTGTTTGATATGATTCAGTTCTTGATTTGCTTAAATCTTGATTAAGCGCATCCATTAATGCATCTTCATTGGTTTTAATCATATGTTTAAGCTTTAATAACTGAGCTTTACGAAAAGCTATATTTTTAGTTTTGTTAGTATTAAAAAATTTTCTTTGTGAATTTAGTATGTCTTGATAAATCATTGGACACCTCCTTGATGTATTATCATCATACCATAGAAATCGGCAGTTGTAATTTGAACATATCGTGAAAATCATACTAATTGACAATAGGTATCAACAAGCATAAATTGTAATTAGGAGGAGTATTTATGAAGAAAAAAATACCATCTCGTTACCTAGTATTAGTTACTACAATATTTATGTTAATTGCAAACACGTTTGCGAATGTATTTAAGTTTAATGGCTATTCTACAAAGGATATATCAGACTTATATCCTAACTTGTTTACACCATCACCAATTACATTTCTTGTGTGGTTTGTAATATATGTATTGCTTATTGCTGTTGTAGTATATTATTTTAAGATGAATCTTGGGGATGAGGAAGAATTAAAGATTTACAATCGTATCGGCTATATTTTAAGTTTTTCAAATATATTAAACGGAATATGGATGCTATTTTGGCATCTAAATGAGATTGCAATT
>NZ_JAVWFO010000093.1:0-3660 GCF_036641015.1 Anaerorhabdus sp.
TAAAAAAGCCTATTGAGGCTTTTTGTTTGGGTTATAGTAAGGACTATATTCCTTTATGAAGTATAGAGGTCTATTCTTTGTTTCATTAAATATTCTACCTAGATATTCTCCAATAACACCTAAGAATATTAGTTGTAAGCTTCCAAAGAATAACATGATTATCGTCATTGAAGACCATCCTGGTTGTAAGTTTGGATCATTAGTGAAAACCATGAACAATACATATATCGTATAACAAATTGCAAATAAGATAGCTAAGCATCCAGCATATGTTGCCCAACGCAATGGTGCAACAGTAAATGATGTTAATCCTTCAATTGCATAATTAATCATTGTTTTATAGTTATACTTTGTTTTACCTGCAAATCGAGCTTCTCGAGCAAATTCAATTTCTGTTGTAGGGAATCCAATCCAGCAGAATAATCCACGGGCAAATCGATGAGTTTCACGAAGTTCTTTAAATGATTCTACTGCGCGTCTAGATACTAATCGATAATTACCAACGTTTTCAGGCATTTTTACTTTTCCACTAGATGCTGAGAAAACTTTATAAAATGCTTTTGCAGTAAATTTCTTTAAAAAGGTTTCTCCATCACGTGTACTACGTTTAGCATTAACGATGTCATAGCCTTCTTCATACTTTGCAATCATCTCTGGAATAATTGATGGTGTATCTTGTAAATCAGCATCCATTAAAATGACAATGTCACCTTTTGCATGGTCAAGACCAGCAGTAACAGCAATTTCGTGACCAAAGTTACGAGATAGACTTACATAGGTTATATGTGAGTTATCTTGTTGTATTCTATGCATTATTGACTCTGTTTTATCTGATGATCCATCGTTGATGATAACGATCTCATAATCATATCCTGTAATTTTTGCACAAAGATCAGAAATCGTTGTACAAAAAGTTTCAATAACTTCTTCTTCGTTATAAGCAGGTGCAACGATAGATAATAATTTTTTATCCATTAGGTACTTCCCCCTCTAATTGTTTACTATAAAATAATATCGTAAAGATGACTTAAAGTCTATTGCGCGTTTGATTTCTTTCTTTTATTAAGTACATTTGCAAGTACTAAAATACCAATTGAGACTAATGAAATGGTAATGCCAACCTTTAAGAAAGGTATCTCATATTTAAATTCAACATGATATGTACCAGGTTCTAGCTCAAAACCAATAAATCCAAGTTGAACTTTTTCATAATCAATTTTATTACTATCAATATATACTGACCATCCTTTATCAAATGGAATAGATGTAAATACGGTCTTTGCACTATCTGTAATAGTTATATCACCGGATAAGTAATCATTATTAAACACTACATTTTCAAATTGATTCTTTGTTAACTCTTTAAAATTACTTGAATATTGATTATCATGGTTTGATATATACATAGGAATTTGAGTGCCAGTACCATAGATATCCTCACCATCCAGCATTACTTTATCTATTGGTTGATATACTGGAATATCAATGTAATTAAATTGCCAAATATCATATTCATTTACAACTTCATCTTTATAATAAGTTGTTATTTTAGTATTTGGGATACCAAATACTTCAAAGTACAGAGTTACATTTTGTACAGGCTCATCAAATTCATAAATTCTGATTGTATCACTTGGTAAGGTTGTGATGAGCTCAATATTATCTTGAATCTCGTAAACTGTATTATTTGATGTTGGAGTAGCAAGATACTCCTGCATAATACGATCTTGTTCAAGATATGGAAGCGTTACTAAATAATCTGCGTTAATTGTTTTATCATAAGCAAATCCTAATTCTACAAAATTTGGATTTTGATAAACAGTATAATCGTAGTTATCATCTTTATATATTTCTTCATATCCATAAGGAATTGGAGTTTCATTATTGAATGTGTACCAGTATTTTGTAGATAATAGGTTATATATATTAGTTCTACCTACATTTTGAGGCATGTTATGTGTACTTTTAAACCTATTTAAGAAGGCTTCTTGGTTTGTGTTATATATTGACTCATAGAAGGCAACACCTGGATAAGCATTAGCTACAGGCTCATTGGCGGTGGTTAATGTTAAAGAGTGTTCCTCACCATCTTTCCATTCTGTAAATGTACTCCTATCATATAGTACACGATAAAATCCATCATCTAATTCATGGAAATAAGTTGATATATCATTTTCTATTGGATTTGATTCAAATCGTTTATAACTAATTGGATCATTAAAATAATAAAATAGTATTCCACAGTATAAAACTTCAATAGAAAGTAACCCAATTAATATCTTCTTGTTAAATTTTTTAATAAATAGTACTGCATACCCAATAATAAATAACATCATTATCAATGATGAGATACCTAGTTTTAGTAACATCGTACCTGTATTAAACTTCAAACAATAAGATATTACTAAGAAACAAGGAATAAGTACTAAGGGTGCGCTAAATGAAATTAATAATTGTTTTTTGGTAAAGTAATTATCAAATGCAAGCGATGATATATAGGTAATTGCATATGCATTTAGTAATAAATACATATAGTACCAACGGGTATCTATACTTGCCTGGAAAATATATGAGAATATTTGGAAAAATGTAAATAATCCAAGTATTCCATAAAATCCTAATAACATATTTCTATTGAACTTTTCTTTGATAAAGAATATTAATGATAATAAACAAGGAGTCAATATCAAACAATATAAAGGTGTAGTACCTGACCATCCAAAGAAACCATATTGATTTGAAGCGATAAAGGCATTTGCATCAAGCTTTTGAAACATTGGAGTAAATAGACTAGTAAATACCTCATATACTTGTCTAAAACTCAAATGGTCGAATAGACCTAGTGTATTTGTTGTAAAACGAGGCATGCTAAGTATTAAATAAGCACAAGGAACTAATATTGCTGCGCTTATTGCGATTCCTAATAATAACCAGCCAACAAACTTAGTACCACACAATAGTACTTCTTTAAATTTTATATTTTTTTGATTAATCAATAAATATCTAAATAAAGCATATAAGCAAATAAATGGAATGAGTTGGTATAAGAGATAGAATTGTGTTAAACCAATTACTCCGATAGTTATAACTAAACCATTGTATTTTTTATCAGTAAGAAAACATTCAGTAAAATATAAAGCAAGAGGGTATAAGAACAAGCATTTAATAAACTGTTCAGCTTGTAGATAGAAGATCCCATATGCACCAAATGCAACGATAAAGGCGCCTAAAATTGAAGCAAGGTTATTCTTATTAATTTTGTTTAACCATACATGAGCAGCAATGAACGCTAACCAAAGTTGTAATATTGCATACACTAGGAAAGAATAGGGTATAAACTCTTTAGGAAATAACAATGTTAATAGGAAAAATGGACTCGATAATGTATAGAATACATATGATAAAGTATTTGCACCAAATCCAAGGGACCAGTTAAATTGCCCAAACTCACCTAGGCGTATTTGATTGTAGTTACCTAACCATAGTTTATAGTTTAATTCAAATGGGTCACCAGGCTGTAATATAATACCTTTATTTAAGATAATATAAGGCAAGAACATACCAATAGCTAATATGAGTACAAACAAATATAACTTATAATTCTGTTTGATTGTTTTAAACATAAAATGCCTCCTTAAAAACTACACATATTATAGTATA
>NZ_JAVWFO010000094.1:0-3638 GCF_036641015.1 Anaerorhabdus sp.
TATGATTATTCAATTCAAATTGTCATTACTTAAAATAAACGAATAACATTCTGTCTTTTCCGTTTATATCTTGAAGTACTTCTGCTTCAGCGTTAGGCAAATACTCATGCACAAGATTCAACATTGAAATACGTTGATCCCAACCCATTTCAAATGCCATAAACGATTTTTCTTTAACTATTTTTTTACAATTTTCAAATATTGTACGATAGAATTTTAATCCATCATCCCCACCAAATAATGCAACGTGAGGTTCATAATCTACAACTGATGACTCTAGTGTTTCTTTAGATGGAATATAGGGAGGATTACTAATAAGTACATCCACTTTGATTCCCTTATCAATAATTGGTTGTAACATATCGCCCACTAAAAATTCCACTTGTGCTTCATTTATTTTAGCATTCTCTTTAGCAACTTCTATTGCTTCTACACTTATATCAGTCGCATACATATTAATATGTTTCTCTTCATTAGCTACCGCAATCGCAATAGCTCCACTTCCTGTTCCAATATCAACTGCTGTTATATTTTGATTAGGAAACATTTCATCTACTCTCGATAAAATATATGAAACTAATTCTTCTGTTTCAGGTCGTGGTATTAATACATTAGAGTTAACATTAAATTTATATCCATAAAACCATGAATAACCTAAAACATGTTGCATGGGTTCATGATTTAAGATACGTACTAATCCTGCATTAAATTTCTCTAATACATCTTTTGGAACTTCTAAATTCATATTCATGTATAAATCAACTCGTTGCTGTTGTGTTAATTCAACAAGATATGTTAATGCTGTTTGTTCTGGTAAATCTATTTTCATGCATTGTTCTGTTGCATCATGTATTAATTGTTTAAAAGTTGGCATTAGTTATCTCCTGCCAACTTTTGTTTTTGTTCTTCTTGTAAAAGCCCTGCGATGACATCATCCATTTTACCTTCCATGATGCGGTCAAGTTGTGTAATTGTTAATCCAATACGATGATCAGTTACACGGTTTTGTGGATAATTGTATGTACGAATCTTTTCAGATCTATCTCCAGATCCTAATTTACTCTTACGTTCTTTATCTTTTTCTTCATCTTCGCGTCGTTTCATTTCAGCATATACTTTTGCACGAATCGCATTTAAAGCTGTTGCTTTATTCTCAATTTGACTTCGTCCATCTTGACACTTTACAAAGATACCTGTTGGAATATGTGTAATACGTACAGCAGAGTCAGTTTTATTTACGTGTTGTCCCCCAGCTCCGCTGGCTCTCATTGTTTCAACTTCTAAGTCATTCATGTTTAATTCAAAATCATCTTCCGCAATTTCAGGTTCTACTAAAACTGTTGCGGTTGATGTATGAATACGACCTTGTGTTTCTGTCTTTGGCACACGTTGAACTCGATGTGATCCACTTTCAAACTTAAGTTGTCCATATGCTCCATCACCTTTAACCATAAATGATATTAAGGTAAATCCACCTGCTTCAGCTTCCATCATTTCTATGATGTCAACTTTCCATCCACGTGTTTCTGCATATCTTGTATACATACGATATAAATCACCTGCAAAGATATTACCTTCATCTCCACCTGCTGCTCCACGTATTTCAACGATTGCATTGTTATCATCTAGTGGATCTCTTGGTATTAATAAAATCTCAATCTTATCTAATAATTCCTGTTTAGCAGGTTCACATTCTTCAAGTTCCATTTTAGCCATTTCACGAATTTCGTGATCATCTTCTTTTAATAATTGATGAGCTTCATCAATTCTAGATTCTAGTGCCTTTAACTCTCCATATGCATCTACTGCTTGTTTTAATCCTGCTTGCTCTTTTGCAAGTTTCCCCATTAATTTAGGTTGAGAAACTATATCCTCACTCATTAACTGGTCATTTAATTCATTATATCTGTCTTCAATTCTTTGAAGACGTTCTACGATTGCACTCATGTACATTCTCCTTTTACTTTCTTAAACTCACTAACTTTTTTAACTCTACCTAACTAAATATCTATAAATCTAGTTTAGAAGGTTTATCCTTGATCTCATGACAATGACGGCAACGTGCTTCATAACTTTCTGATGCTCCTACTAGAATAAGTGGGTCATTATAACTTGCCGGCGTTCCATCTACTAAACGTTGCGTTCTAGTTGCTGGAGATCCACATTTATTACATACAGCAGTTAGTTTTGTTACAAACTCTGCCTCTGTAATTAAAATTGACATCATACCAAAGGGCTCTCCTCTAAAGTCAGTATCTAAACCTGCACACATTACTCTTTTACCTTTTTTAGCTAAATAATCACAAACTTCCGCAATTCCTTCATCAAAGAATTGTACTTCATCAATCGCAATAACATCAGTCGCATCTGTTACATGATTTAAGATTTCTTTTGATGTACTAACAACAATACTATCAACCGAACTACCTGCATGTGATACAACTTTTGTATTACTATAGCGATTATCTATTGCTGGTTTAATTACTAATATATTTTTCTTTGCAAACTCTAATACTTTGATACGACGGATTAACTCCTCCGTTTTCCCTGCAAACATACAGCCTGCAATTACTTCTACCCAACCAGGGCGATATTGATTATACATCATGCTCATATTTCTACCTCTTAACCTATATAAAATCCTTTACTATTCTACCACAGTAAGACCTATAAGAGAATGGTTAGAGACTTGATTTTTGATGATAAAAGGACTGTATTTCACAGTCCTTTGTAACATTTTCATACTTTTTCATTAAAACCGCTTGTTTTCTTTATTGGCACAAAGAAAAAGAATAGGTTTCCCTATTCTGATTTCATACCAAACTTCTTATTGAACTTCTCAATACGTCCTTGAGCAGCTGCGAAACGTTGACGTCCTGTGTAGAAAGGATGGCAGTTTGAACATGTATCAACTTTAATTTCTTTTTTAGTTGAACCAGATTCAAATTCGTTACCACAACTTGTGCAAATAACTTTACATTTGTTGTACTCTGGATGAATTCCTTGTTTCATAGTTTTTATCTCCTTCCGCCTTAAACTTCTTATCAGTCTAAAGTAAGTGCCCTCATATAATATCATGACATGTTTAAGAAATCAATAATATATATCGACTTTTTCACCCTGTTTTACTCTTTAATAAACTCTATTTGAACTGTTTTTGGCCTAATCTCTATATCACAATCCTGGCATTTAACATCGTCATTGAATTTTGATATTACGCTACATTCGCATACATTAATATTTTTATCACATAAACTTAAATCAATTTCCGCTATAACATCTGTATCTTTAACCTCAATCTCCTCTAATGAAGTAATTGTTATCGAGATAACTTTTGGTAGATTTTGTTTATTATACTTACGTACGTTTGCTTCGTTTATATATGCTATAGGGATATTATTCAATATTTTTTCGTATTTTTTAGTTTCTGCCTTAGCACTACACCCCACTAATATAACGCTAATCAAAAGTAACATTATTTTCTTCATCGCTATCACCTCATTAAATTTATGATAACGCAATGTTGTGTGAAACTTGTGATAGATATTTGAAATTTTAAGCAAGATAAAAGTAGATCTTTCGAGGGTATCCAAAATTTTTAGGGGTCTAGAACTTTAGGGGGCAAGTTTTGGGGTCTA
>NZ_JAVWFO010000095.1:0-3579 GCF_036641015.1 Anaerorhabdus sp.
TTAAAAGAGCATGGATTAGTATTATGCGACGTAAAACTAATAGTATTATATTACTATTAATTGTTTTTATATTGGCAAATGTGTTACTTATTACATTAACAGTAACTACATCACTTAAGAATACAGAGCAAATGGTATTAAAGCAATTTCCACCAGCAGTAAAGATCAAGCTAAACTATAGAAATGACGATAGCAAAACTATGCCAGATTCAACTCCAGAAATGGCAGAAAAACTATATAAAAAGACAAACAACATCGTGAATAATTATGATTATTCTTTACTTACAGGTTTAGAGAAAACAACTGAAACAAAGTTGTCAAATTTACCAGGTACTGAAGTATTTGAAGATGTACCGTTAGATTTACTACTTAAAGGTACACAAGTAGAAAAGACAAATCTAGTAACTAAAGAAGAAGGAAAAATGATTCTAGGAAACGGATTAAGTGAATCAGATATCAAAGAGGGAAAAAATAAAGTAATTGTTTCGAAACAATTCGCTGAGGCGAATGGATTAGAAATTGGTACGCGTTTTCCTTTAAACCGTACTATTAAAAAAATATTTAAACTTGGTGATGAAGGGGAAGTTATCTATTCTGAAGATATTGAATTGGAAGTTGCTGGCATTATGGAAATCTTTCAAGTCGAAGAATTTATTAAGAAACAAGCAATTGAACCAACTAGAAGTACAATGGATATATTTGAAATGGAAAAACTCGCAAATACTTTGTATGCTCCAAATCATTACGTAAATGAAATAATTAAAGATACTCGTGCACGTATTCTTGATAAAAACCCTGAAAATCCAGTCATAACGCCTGAGTATGTTGCATCTAAAGTAATTGAGCCTGAATTCATTTTAAATGATATGAAAGATTTAAATGATTTCACAAATGCTGCAAAAGAAGTATATAACAAGAAATATTTTGAAATAAATAGTACAGCAAAAGAATATGAAATAGTCGCAAAACCATTAAGCTCAATGGAGCGTTTATTAAGTATTGTATTTAAAGTTACTATAATCGCAAGTATTGTTATATTAACTTTAGTTTTATGTATCTTTATGTATTTAAGACAAAAAGAAATGGGCATTTTCTTAGCACTTGGAGAACGTCGTAAAAATATTGTAGGACAATTAATGATTGAAACATTAATTGTGGCACTTGTTGGTGCTACACTAGCAATTGCAACGTCATTAATATTTTCAAATATGTTGTCAGATAATTTATTGAATTCCTTAATGATGCCTACTAAAGATATTCAAAATGTGATAACTTCAACATTAAATACTAATCAAAGCATTACTCCTGAACTAATTTTAGGACAGTATCAAGGAGGGTTTAGTATAATGACATTACTTGTATTCTATGGCACAACTATTATTACTATTATTGTTTCACAACTTGCGACAGTACTTTATCTTCTTCGTTTAAATCCGAAGAAAATCTTAATGTAGGAGGATAATAAGATGAGTGAATTTTTAAATGTAAAGGATCTAGAATATTATTATCAAGATGGAGATTCGAGAAGATATATATTCAATGACTTAAATTATAATTTTGAAAAAGGAAAATTTTATGCAATTTTAGGAGAATCAGGATCAGGAAAGACTACGTTATTATCAATTTTAAGTGGAATGGACACACAAACATCAGGTGTTGTTGATTTTAATGGAAAATCAATTCAAGAAATTGGCTTAAATAATTATCGAAGAAATAATGTAGGCATGGTATTTCAATCCTACAACTTAATCCCTTATATGACTCCATATGAAAATTTGTTAATTGCAATGAGTATTACTGATAATAAAATTGAAGAAAAGAGCAGTGTTGTCTATAATTTATTAGACTTTTTGGGAATTACAAAGACAAAAGCAAATCGGCTAGTGACAAAATTATCAGGAGGAGAGCAACAAAGAGTAGCGATTGCTCGCTCTTTGTCTACCAATGTTGATTTAATTTTAGCGGACGAACCAACTGGTAATCTTGATTTAGAAACGGAAGAAACGATTGTTGAAACATTTCATTTATTAGCAAAAGAATATGATAAATGTGTGATTGTAGCGACACATTCAAATGAAGTGGCAAAGCATGCAGATGTTATTATCAATTTATCGAGTGGTCAGAAACATGAGTGATTTTCTAAAGAAATTTTCTGATAAAGCTTATCAAGAGGTCAAGAAACCTTCCTTCGTAGAAAAGGATACAGATGAAAACAAAGAAGAAGAAATAGAAAGCGATAATGAACTAGAAAAAGGCATTGAAGCTTATGAAGATGAAATCAATGAAATGGATCAGCAGCTATTAAATTCAGAGAATCAATCTAAAACAAATACAACTTTTAAAATTTCTGATACAAAGGACGAAGTTTATATTCATGATGATGAAAAAGTAAAGAGAAGAAAAAAGAATATTATAGTTGGTATTATATGTGTTGTTATTGTATTTATAATTGGATTTATTGGATATCGTAAAATAAATGAAATTAGAGTACCACAATTTGTAAATGAAAAAACTTTAAATGATGTTCAGATATGGGCAGCAAAAAATAAAATTGAAATGGATTATACAACTACTTTTAGTACTAATGTGGATGATGGTTATGTAGTAAAGCAATCATTAAAACAAGGAACTATTATTCAGAAAGGTAATAATATTGAAATTGTATTATCAAAGGGAGCTAATCCAGAAGCGCACATCAAAGTACCTGATTTCATGAAAATGTCACTTACCCAAATTGAACGGTGGAAGAGAAAAGAAAAAGCAGCAAATGTTAGTATTGAAAAAGTGTTTAGTGATGAAATTGATAGTTCAAAAACAATTCGTGTTGAATATAAAACAGAAGGAATTAATGCGAATAATTATCGAAGAAAAGATAAAATAAACATTGTAGTTTCTAAAGGAAAAGAAATTTATGAAAAGAATATTGAAATGCCAGATTTTAAGGATAAATCAAAACAAGAGGTAGAATCATGGGCAAAAGAAAAAGAAGTAGTTATTGAATTTATAGAAACACCTAGTAATAAAATAATGGAAGGAATGGTAATCTCACAAGGGATTGCCGCTAAGACCAAAATAGCAAAAAAAGATGTTGTCAGTATTACAATATCTAGAGGTAAAATATCATATGTGCCAAGTTTTAGTGGTTTAGATGAGACACAGAGTAAAATTGAAGCAACAAAGGCGAACGTCTCAGTTAATATCATTTATTATTATAGTAATAGTGTAGGTTCAAATTATTTGATATCGCAATCAATTCCTGCTGGGACGGAAATTAAAGATCAAAGTGTTGCCTTAACGTATTCTTTAGGAAAACCATATATAGGTAATTTTGATGGAACGGATGCCTTTACCATGGTTCAATCGATAAATGAAATGAACATGAAAGGTGCTCAATTAACTTATGAACTTATTGATGTAAGTAGCACCGAGAAAAAAGGTACAATCATTACAACAAACTATAAAGCGAACTTTGTAGGTATTGGAACACATATTATAATTAGTGTATCGACTGGTAACTAAGGAATGCAATAAGTGATAACTTCAATTTAGAGAGTTGTTACTTATTGCTTTTTCTTTATC
>NZ_JAVWFO010000096.1:0-3359 GCF_036641015.1 Anaerorhabdus sp.
AATCATATGTAAAATCATTAGTAGCATAGAATCCAAAGTTATCAAAGTATAATCCAGTATTATTTGGTGCTAAGATATCTCTTCCCAAAACAGTCGATTCATCTATCTCTATGCCAAATAGATTGTATATAGTTGGGGCAATATCTAGCGTTGTAGACACAGTCTCAATGACTTCACTTTCTAATTCTGAATTATATATAATCAATGGATTATTTGATAAATCTCGTAAATCACTTTTTGTGATTGAATCATCATTCACAAGAGTACGTATATTCGCCAAATTTTCATTTTGTAAGTAATTTCCTTTTATTGCATGATCACCATATACAACGATTACAATATCATCCATTCTATGAGCATCCTCTGCTTTTTGCATAAACTCTGCGATTGATCTATCTAAATCAACTGTTTTACACATAATTGTAATATATTCCATATTTAGTGTTGGATAAACTGACATAACCTCTTCCGCATATTGACCAATGTTATCATCGTAATAAGGTGTTCCATATGGTTGATGTCCACTATATGTTATCCAAAAAGCAAGAAATTTTGGATCTTCGAGTAAAATATATTTAAATGCCTCCATAGTAATAGAGTCACATGATTCTGTTTCTAATCCTAATTCATAAGATCCAAAGAAATCATATCCTAGGTTAGGGAATAATTCTGATCGGTTATAAAATTCTCCAAAATTATTATGATATGCATAAGCATTATATCCCTCTTGCTTAAACATCTTAGCTAATGTAGTTGGGTATTCATTATCAACATATCTGAACGAACTTGCATAACCATCAGATTCTGGTATGAGTCCAATATTAGCCATAAATTCTGAGTCACTTGTCGATCCTGGAAGTAATGGAGCACTAAAGTTTTCAAAATACAA
The DNA here is from genome assembly GCF_036641015.1 of Anaerorhabdus sp. GTDB lineage: Bacteria > Bacillota_I > Bacilli_A > Erysipelotrichales > Erysipelotrichaceae > Anaerorhabdus. Next base: position 890 of record NZ_JAVWFO010000096.1, read on the forward strand.
TCCTTCTGTTTTTAACTTAAATAATGTAGGTGTTAATTCAGGAGTAATAAAAGCATTAGCTAGAGACTCTGCTTGTATAACTAAGATACTTTTATCTTTCAATAATCCCGTGTATTCATTACTACCCCAAGTTTCCTTAGTAGATAAGTAATCAGTGATTTCATCAATGTGTGAATTATCATCTGAATCAGATGCTAGTGTCTGTGCATCACGGTAAAATAATGTAGTTGGTCCATATAGTTTGACAAATTGAGAAGTTGAATTGATAGAATCATAAACATAGTAATCTGTTTTATATACAAGAAATGGATCAATATCTTCCCATTTTTCAATACTATTTTCAAATTTATTAAAGAAAAAGAAACAAGATACAAAAGACAATCCCCCTAATATTAAACTTATATAATATCTTCTATTTTTGGGTTTATGTGCAAAAAAGTATAGAACAATGAATATAATTTGAACAAGGATTATAACAACGATTATCATGATATCAGTAGATTTTATTAATTCTGCTACACTACTTTTAGATTGTGATAACTCTTTTTGTAAAGAAAGAGCAGTTGATAATCGATAATAAAAATTGAAACCACGGTAATAAATTGTTTGAGAAACAATGTATAAACCATACAAAAAAGGTATCAAAAATCCAATGATCATATTCCATTTTCTAGGAATAATAGTAATTATTGCAAAAAACAATGCGATAAATAAAAGAAATAGGTATGTTTCAGTACTTGTAAATGTTGAACTGAATGTGAATCTAATAAAAATGAGTAATAATACACTAATAATTATATAAATCCAGTTTATTATGGCAGCATTTAACCTTTTCATACCTTTCCTCCTATTCTACTTTAGATTTCTTTTTTCTTTGATGTTAATTTAATTATTAAAGACATACAGACATAGTTTAGAGGTATAGTTATTGGTAATGACACTAATTTTGCGTATTCCTTTGGAGCATGGAATACATCTGCAACTAGGATAACAATTAGCATATTAACAATAAGTCCAGGTAAATAACTTAATGGAAACGTAATTGCTGATTTTAATGAGGGTTTCTCATTATATGTGAACTTCATATTAGCAAAATATGAAATAATGATTGTTAGTGAGTCGCCCAAAACACTTGATAATGATACAATCATCCCAAATTTTACTAATACAATGTAAATTAATTGAGAAAGAATTGTATTAATACCACCAATAATTCCAAAAATTAGAAACTGTTTACTTAAAAATTTATTTTTTATTTTTTCAAACATAACATTACCTTGCCTATTCTTTATTTGCTAATTTGACTTATTAAATTAACTAAAGCACCATTCCAATAAATTGTCACTTCATTTGATGAAAAACTTAAATACTCATCAACATATACTTTAGCAGGAGGTGTATTGCCACCAAGCGCTTGCGTAAATGAATCTTCTCTATCATTATCTGGACCACCTACTAGTACTCCTACTAAATTAGCATTTTTAGCTTTTGTTAGTCTATGGTGCATATTTTGTGGCGTATTTTGCCCATATCCACTTATAAATGACATATTAAGAGAATTCTTACCGTAGAGATAGTTAACTTGCTCAACTGCGGCTTGTTTATAATTCTCATCACCAAATACATTATAAGCAAACATTAATAAAATACCATTATTAGCAACAAAGCCATTACTTCCCCATGAATAATTTTCTAAGGATACTTGATAACCATCAACATTTACGATGTTCAATATCGTATCTGCTTGATATTTTAAGTTTTCTGAAACTTGTTTATAGAAATCTTTATGATCTTTAGCATTATCATTTATTAGGAATAAATAACTGCCATATGCTCCAACATCTCTCCAGCTTGTACCTGAAGTAGCATTAGCATCTTTACTAAGCATTTCTTTTGCATAATCTAAATACTTGTCATCATTTGTTGCACTCCACATAGCAATAGCAGCAAAGAATCTCTCATCAATATCTTTATCATCACGATATTCACCTGCGCTAAAACCTTCTGGATTGGTTAATTCCACAAACTCAAAGGCTCCTGTTAAATTTGCCCAAGCCTTTTCGGTGACTGCTAAGCATCTCTCTGCAAATGCAGGGTCAATATCTTTATATACAATACTAGCTAAAGCCATAGTTGAAATGAAATCTGCAGTAGTTGTTGTTTCTGCTGGTAGAATATACATTTGTTGCTTATCATTTTCAGGCACAATATCTCCAGGAAAACTTGGAGTTACGGCTTTGTTGTAAACCCCTCCCCAGTCAGCTTGCATCTTCATTAACCATTCTATTTCATAACGAGCTTCATCAAGAATATCAGGCACACTGTTTCCTGTCTCTGGAATTCCTAAATCATCAGTAAACATTGTTGGGTTTGTCATGTAAGCAAATAGTAAATCATTAACAGTCTTTGTACCTGTTTTTACATATCTTCCATAATCTCCTGCATCATGCCAACCACCATTAACATCAAT
>NZ_JAVWFO010000097.1:0-3164 GCF_036641015.1 Anaerorhabdus sp.
TATACTTACGAGCACTATATCTGTCAACAGATACTTTTTTAGCCGTAGATTATTATAAAAAAATGCTTTTTTAGCTTAACACTCTAGTCACTTAACATATTACGCTACACTTCATTACTTATCAATGTAACCAAAGAACCTATTTTAACTAATTATTTTTGATATAATAATATAATAGTATTGAGAGGTGATGGAATGTATAAGATAGCTATTTGTGATGATCAACTAAATGAAATGCAAATTATTCATAATTCTGCAGTGAAATATTTCGATTTTAACAAGTTAGAATACAAAATTTCTCATTTTAACTCTGCCCAATTACTTTTAAAAGAATTTGATAATAATAATTTTGACATTCTCTTACTTGATATTTGTATGCCTGAATTTAGTGGTCTTGATTTAGCAAAAGAATTACAAGCTAAACAAATTAACACAAAAATAGTATTTTTATCAAACAGTTGTGATTATGCAATTGACGCTTTTGAAGTCAATGCTGTTCATTATTTAACCAAACCATTCACACAAGAAAAATTTAATGAAGCAATTGATCGCTTATTATCTATAATAAATAAGAAAAGAATCCATACATTTACATTGAAGATTGTTGGTGGTGGTTTAAATACAGTTAACATGGATGACATTATCTATATCGAAAACTTTAATCATGAACAGAAAATTTACATGAAAGGTAATCGCCATATTTTTGCAAGAGATTCTCTAACAAATATTGTCAGTATGCTTAATGAAAATTGTCCAAATCAATTTATATCACCCTACAAAGGTTATATTATCAATTTAGAATATGTAGAAACAATTCAAACATCTGAAATTAGCTTATGTGAACGCCACTCTGTTCCTATTGCTAAACGTACTTATCGAGATATTTCTGATCTTTATTTTTCTTACCGTTTCAATAAATAATTCATAAATGTAAAAGCAAAGTCAAATTGACTTTGCTTATTTTTATTCTTTTGATTTAGTTTTCATTATTACAAATAATACACCCAACAAAATTAAAACTGCACCTCCACTTAGTACAAACAAACATATTCCAAATGGCGTACTACACATGTGACACACCTTGCAAGAACTTTCTGTGATTTCAGGTTTTGTTACTTGATCAGATTCTATTTCTGATATTTTTCCACCATCTTCATAAGCCAATGCATAAATTGAATTTTTATTAGTTTTTACAGTTATTGTTAGTGGGTCATCATCGATATCTCTTAGTATCATTGATTCGCCTTCATGTAAATGTATTAAATACCACTTATTAGTTAAATCCAATAAGCTTTCATCTATCTTGAGCATTAACAATAGTTCATCATTAAACTCTGTAATTTGAATCCATTCTTCATTGTTAAAACTAACTTCTATGCTAATATCAAAGATTTTCTCTGTTTTAAGTGTATTACCATCAATGTTAGAATTGTTAATTATTTCTTGTTCCTCTGGTGTTAATTCTATCTCTTTTTCTTTTGCGGTTATTCTTATCGCTAGAGATGCACCTTTAAATACTTGATCTAATTGCTCGCTTGTTAATACAGAATTTAATAAATTGTATAAACTTGGAAGCGATAAATTTTGTTCACTATTTTCTTCAAAAATTATAGATACTTTACCTTTTCCATAAAATACTGTTTGAGAATTTTCAACAGGATGATCTTCACTTGTTTTAATTCTATTTCTTTGCGTATTTACTTTTGTTGTTTCTTCTACATACTCTTCCCAATATGAACCTACTACATAATTTGGTTTAGCTGTAATTTTTAAATAACCAAATTCTTTAATCAAATTGTAATATTTTGCTGGGTCTTGATTTAACTCACCTATATTTTCATTAAGTATTTCAAGTTTAAATAAGCCTTCTGATTCAGCTGTAATACTTTCTGGATATACGTAGCTAGCTTCAGTCTTAAAGAATGGAGAACTTTCACTATTTAAGTCTTCAAAGTCTGTTCCAACATATCCTATATACTCAATATTGATATCTGGTAACGGACTACCCAAATAAATCGATTTATCCTTTACCTTTACAATTAAATCCTTTTTACCAATTTCCTTAACAGCACTTGTTATTTTTTCATTTCGTTTATTTGTACCATCACCTTTATCAGTAACTTCACATTTTATGTTCTTTCCAATATCTTTCTTTACTGGTGTATATGTTGCATCATCATAGTCTTCAATTTTTACGTTATCAAGATACCAAGTATATGTAAAATCACCAAAGGCATTACTGTCACTAACAGATGCTTTAATTACTTCTCCATACTGATACTTGCCTTCAAGAGTTACATCTCCCTTTAAAAGATTTGCTATTTTCAAAGGAATCGATTCAAATTTACTTGCTGAATCTGTTGCCCCTTCATCATTAATTGTTTCTGTGAATACTTTCAAAACATAATTACCATCTAACCCTGATGGTATTTTGATTTTCAATTCACCAGACTCTTGATTTGCTGCCATTAGATTTCCATAATAAATGTCTTCACCTTTATTATTACTAATCATCGCAGATATATACGTATCCTTTGTTACATCTACTCCTGTATAGTTCACTGTGATTGTTTCTAATGCTCCCACACTCATACTCGTATTTGCTTCTTTGATTTTAAATTGCTTACTTGAATCAATAAGTGTTAGTTTGTAATTTGTAGTAGTTGCTGCTTCATCAGTTAACTCCGGAATCATCTTTAATGCATTTTCTCCAACTCCATTTGATTGTTTTCCAATGTCTGTTGGTGTGATATATAGAATTGATGCTAAGTTTAACTCAATAACCGGACGAACACCATAATTATTTGTTATACCAAGGTCAATGATTGAACCATCATTATTTACTGCTTTCGCTTCTTGTTCACTACTACCCGAGCTTGAAAGCCACCAAGTCCCTTTGCCTTCTCTTGCTACATCGGTATACTTCCAATCACCGTTATCTACAATTTGCTCATTTGTAGGCAAAGTAATTTTTTCATTAATTAATGATGCTCTTTCAATTTCAGATAAATAAGTATTTTTAAAACTATTATTTAACCAGCTCGCTAGATCTGATTGATCATATGAATTACTATTTTGATCATATGCTAAGCCATCAGTTATCACTGAATTTTCGCTATAAAACAATGTAAGTACTGTTTTATCTTTTTTAACTACACGATATA
>NZ_JAVWFO010000098.1:0-2873 GCF_036641015.1 Anaerorhabdus sp.
AAATCATATAAACGTTGCCCTCTTTCTTTCAAATCATTAATTAAACAAATAAAAACTCTATTATGAGATTATAGTCTCACCAATAGAGTTTTATTGTTTATATTACTTTTTTAAAATATGATTTTTAAATATTTTTACAATTTCTACGATTACAATTGGACATAATGCTAATCCGATTGAAATTCCTGCTAATTGAGGATTTAAAGCCTCTAAACTGAACATTGTATTAATACCTGGAACATACATAACAATTAATTGTAATGCTAAACCAACAAATAATGCTCCCCATAAATATTTATTATTAAATATTGTTCTATGGAAAATACTATGAGTACTCTTAATATTAAATGCGTGGAATAATTGTGATAATGATAATGTCATAAATGCCATTGTCATACCAATTTCATGTGTAATGTTATTACCGATAACATATGCTGTTAATGTTAATGCACCTACCATTAAACCTTGCCAAGCAATTGTCCAACCTAAACCGTGTGCAAAGAAACTTTCATTTTTTGATCTAGGTTTTTCTTTCATGATATCTTTATCAACTGGTTCTAAACCTAATGCAAATGCTGGTAATGTATCAGTAATTAAGTTAACCCATAATAAGTGTACTGGTAATAGAGGTACTCCTAAATTAAATCCAAATAAACTAATAACAGAAGCTCCAAAGATTGTGATTACTTCTCCGATATTACTTGATAATAAGAACTGAACATCTTTCTTAATATTGTTGTAAATACCACGACCTTCTCTTACTGCATGGATAATTGTCGCAAAATTATCATCAGTCAAGATCATATCAGCTGCACCTTTTGATACATCAGTACCTGTGATACCCATAGCACACCCTATATCCGCTTTTTTTAGTGCTGGTGAATCATTAACCCCATCACCCGTCATTGCCACTACATGACCTTTATTTTGCCACATACTAACGATTCTAACTTTATGTTCTGGCGCTACACGTGCATAAACTGAAATATTTTCTAATTCATTTGATAATTCCTCATCAGACATGTTAGATAATTCAGTTCCTGTAATTGCTTTTTGACCCTCTAATAAAATACCTAATTCTTTAGCAATTGCTTTAGCAGTAGTAACATGGTCTCCAGTAATCATAATTGTACGGATACCACCTTGCTTAGCTTCTTCAATTGCAAGTTTAACTTCAGGACGAGGTGGATCAATCATTCCAACTAATCCAACAAATATCATTTCATTTTCAACTTCATTTGGATCTAATAATACTGGTACTTTATTCCATTTCTTGATTGCTACTGCTAATACACGTAGTGCCTCATTAGCCATAGTCTCATTGGCTTGACTTGCATCACTTGGTGTATTAATACATCTAGACATAATTACATCAGGAGCACCCTTAGTAATTGAAATAACACCATCTACTGTATCATAGAATACTGTCATTAACTTACGAGTTGAATCAAATCCAATTTCATCCCCACGTTTAGCTAAATCATATAAATCTTCTTTCTTATCACCCATCTTGAAACTTGCTTCAACTAAAGCTGTTTCTGTAGGATCACCTAATAATTTAGTTTCACCATTTTCAATCTTTATCTCAGCATCTGTACAAAGAGTGAAACATTTCATCATTTCACGTACTTCAATGCTGCCTTGAACATTAAAATTCTCAATACCTTGTTTTGCAGTAAATGTTTTTACTACAGTCATTTTATTTTGTGTTAATGTTCCTGTTTTATCACTACAAACTACGCTTGCAGAACCAAGTGTTTCAACTGCAGGAAGTTTACGAACAATAGCGTTATTCTTAACCATCTTAGTAACACCAATTGCTAATACAATTGTAACTACAGTTGCTAATCCTTCAGGAATTGCAGCAACCGCTAATGCTACAGATGTTTTAAATGCATCTAAAACAGATAATCCTGACATCATTTCAAGACCAAATACAACCACACAGATACCTAAGCACATCGCACCAATTACTTTACTAATTTGTGCTAACTTGTTTTGTAATGGAGTTGTCTCTTTTTCTGATGTCATAAGCATTGATGCAATTTTACCTACTTCGTTACTCATCCCAACAGAGGTAATAATCATCTTTCCTCTACCATAAGTAACAACTGTACTTGCAAATGCCATATTCTTTTGATCCCCAAGAGGAACATTTTCTTCTGAAATTACATCACTTTTCTTGTTTACAGGAACAGATTCACCCGTTAAGGCACTTTCATCTATTTGTAAGTTATATGACTCAAGGATTCTACCATCACTAGGAATAAGATCTCCAGCTTCAAGAATTACAATGTCTCCCACTACAAGTTCTCTTGATGGAATAGTTAATCTTTCCCCATCACGAATTACTTTGGTAGATGGTGCACTCATCTTCTTTAAAGCTTCAAGTGATTTCTCTGCGCTATTCTCTTGCGCAACACCTAGTACTGCATTAAATACTACAACAACAAAGATAATCAAACTATCTATCCATTCATGTGGATCAACTACTATTGATACAACAGCAGCAGCTATTAATACAATAATTAGTGGATCTGTAAATTGTAGTAAGAATTTAACAAAAATTGATTGTTTTTTCTCTTCTTTTAATTCATTGGGACCACACTTTTCTCGAATTGATTCAATTTCGTTTTTACGTAACCCTTGTAAATTGTTACTTTGCAGATCATTAACTACTTCTTCATTTGTTTTGTTATAAAACATAATTTCCTCCTAGAAATACAAAAAGCAAGACTCCACCCACTTTTTGAAATGGATAGGTCTTGCTTATCAAGAGATTTAAGTATCCGGGTCATTTTATTAACCGAGATGACGAATACTTACACAGATTTCTCTGCAGCTACTCCCCTACTCAATGATAAAAAGATACA
>NZ_JAVWFO010000099.1:0-2848 GCF_036641015.1 Anaerorhabdus sp.
TGATCTTAAGTAACATACTTGAACCCATACCTGCACGGCATGCAACTAATCCTTTGTACATATTTTGCTCCTTTCAGCTAAATAGCATTAATGTAATTCATAACTTCTTCTGGACTCTTTGCATTGTCTAAGAAGTCATAAAACTCTTGTTGCTCTAGTAAACCTGCTAGATCACTTAACGCTTCCAAATGAGCGTTATTATCTACAGCAGATAGTGTGAAGATATATTTGACTGGGTCATTATCTCCGATTTCATGCACTGCACGAATAATCCCGTCGACATAAGATTCTTTTATCTTACCTTCTTGTACTAATGGTATAGCTGCTTTACGTATAGCATCTTGCCAATCAGTCGCTTCAACATTGAGTGTTATTAACTCTTGGCTGATCATGTTCTTAAGCATTGTTTAACTCACCCCTTGCCTTTACAACTACAGTTTATATTTTCAAATCATTTTAAACAATCTTTATTGAGTTTAACATTTGTCAGCAATTCGTACAAAAAATAAACTACCTAATTTCTAGATAGTTTATTCGCTTCATATTTAATTATAAAATCACTAACTTCTAAACTTGTTTTTGCACTATCTAAACACTCAAAGAATTTTTTTTCATTAAAGAGTTCTACTAAGATACTTAATGCCGTTAAATGTGTTTCATTATCTAATGCTGTTAAAAAGAATATATATTTTATTGGATCTAAATCTTTATTACCAAATACAACTGGTTCTTTTAAAACAGAGATTGCTAGTCCTATTTTTAATGCTCCAAACATTGCTTTAACATGTGGTAATGCAATGTTAGTAGTTATTACATAGAATGGTCCATTAATCTTTGTAGAGTTAACAACTTCTTCTATATAATTATTTGTCGCATATCCATAATCAACTAATGATTGACCACTCTTACGAATTGCATCTTCCCAATCTTTTGCTTCTAATTGTATATTCATCAATTTAGGATCAGCCATTTGCGATAACATCAATCCTTCATCCGCTCCATACTTTTGTTCATTATTTGAGAAATATGCAATTAAATCATTTGCTAAACCTAGCTCATCATTTACCAATCCATGTTTTTTAACTAATGTAATAACTTTCTCTATATCGGGTATATTACTAAAAGTTGTTTTAAGCTTCATACAAACTTCTCTCACTACTTGATATCTTTCTTGCATATTCATTACTGGTCTAACATATACTACTGGCTTATCATGTAGCATACTTTCATCTAAATATGTTGTAGAGAAAATAATATCAAAATCACTATCGATATACATTAGATTTGAACTTTCTAATGGTTTAAGAAAGTGAATTTCTGGAAATAGGTTAGACAATTCAGAATATAAAATAGCCGAACTACCTAAACCATTGCTACATACAATTAATCCTGTCTTTTGACTATTAGTTTTAACAATTTCTCGATCAGCATAGATAGCACCAAAATGCATAGTTAAATATGCTACCTCATCATCTGGTATCTCATGACAAAATAATGCTTCTAATGGTTTAACAGTTTCTAACACTAATTTATATAACTTATCATGTTCCTCTTTTACTTTATCTTTTAATGGATTAACTATTGGAAGATGATAAAGTAAACGATAATATGTAGGACGCAAATGACAATATAATTTTCTAAATATATCTTCTGTATTCTTATATTGCACACCACTTAATATTTCAAATCGATACATTAAACGATCTACCATGTTTGCTATTGTTAGACAGTCATCTGTATCTTCTTCAAGATTTCCTATTGATAAACCCAATATCCAAGCAGTTAAATAAATCTTTTCTTCATCAGTAATATAACTTGCTTGTTTGTAATTTTTTATTAAATCACTTACAAACGCATATTCTTTTGTATTTTTCATTACCTCTAAATTTGCATCATCTTTCATTATTGACACAAAGTCAGTCGAAATATCAATGTCATTATTATTCGCAAGTCTTGCCTTAAGAAATATTAAAATATAAATAAATTCTGCTATTCTATCTTCAACAAATTCAATTCTATGTAAATCAGATAATTCTTGAATTAATAGTTTAGAATATTGAAATATATCCAAATTATTATCATTAATAAATAAATCAAATAATTTACCGTTATTATCTACAGATAAAGTATTAATCACTTCAAGCATCATAAAACGTCGTATGTCTATTTCATTACCACGTAAGAAATACCCAATTGATCGATCATATTGAATTTCAATATCATAACCTTGACATATTTTTTCTAAATCTTTAAGTTCATTTAATACAGTTGATTTAGATACTTTTAAACTATCAATAAAATGATTAAGCGAAATATATGGAACTCCGATAAACATATAAAGATACATATATAATTGTCGCTCTTTGGATGACAAAAAATACTCACTTTCACTTTCTTCTTTCATGAGTGCAATTAGTTTATTTCTAATATCTTCAGTTATTGTTATTGACCCCTTAGATACTTCTATTTTTCTATCCAATAGTTCTTGATTGATTTTATCTAAGCGGTAATAAATTTGGCGTCGAGTAGATGATGTTTGAGTTTCAATCTCTTTTAGCGTTAAAAATGAACTTTTACTAAGTAGACCGATTAACGCATGTACCTTATTATCCATGATATGTCCCCTATTCCCTATTATTATACGGCAAATTTAACTTAAATACCTTTACAATCTTATCGTACTTTTTTTAAATTTTTATTCAAGTTTAAGTTTTGTATATATCACGAACACTTTTTACACCATAGTGAAAAGACCCAATGATTTTTCATTGGGTTATTATAACACTAAATGTTTTAAATATTTTCTTTTACTACTTTAATAATGTTACTAGCACATAAACCATACTTC
>NZ_JAVWFO010000100.1:0-2561 GCF_036641015.1 Anaerorhabdus sp.
ATTTTCAATGCATGTTCTAATGCTTTTCGAAGTAAAATTGCATACTCTATTTTTTGTTTATTGTTAAAATTTTGCAACACTTTATGGTCGCATGCTATTTCACAATAAGATGAGTAATAATTATTTAACCACTTTATTATTGGATTAAACCAAAAGACTGTTTGTAAAAATTTTATCACTGAGAGAAAATATAAGTCATTTCCTTTCAAGTGATAAACTTCATGATAGATGAAACTAGTTAGTTCTTCTTCGTTTTGGTAAATATCAGGTATAATTATCGTTGGCTTTTTTAAATGAATAAGACACGGAGAAGGAAAATTGGAATTCAAAAATATATCTATATCTCTTTTGACATTTAGTTTTTCTTGTACATTTCTTAAACAAAAGCTTAATAATTCATTTTTTTCACTATTTAACCGAATAAGTTGTTGTACAATATTTTTCTCATTGATTAATTTTATAAAGCATACAATCATTCCAAATAACCATATTACTAAAATAATCCATAATATAAAATTAAATTCAGTAAATATGTTTGGATTAATTCTATTATTAGAAAACATAATAACATTCGTGGTATCTTCCATATTGCTAACGGGTATAATTATTTGATGATTATATTTGTTAAATGAATAAATCAATATCACCCAAATTGGTACACATAAATATAAAATAACGGATTTAATTAGTATCATCATTTGCTGTACAGAAAATAAGTAAATCTTTTCCTGAAATATTCTTATTATAAGCACTGTAAAAAAAGCGATTAAGTTAAACTGTAGTATTAAGTATATCGCCTGCAAAATAATCATTTCTTAGTCATCTTTTCAATCACTTTGTTTATTTCTTCTAAAGATTCATTGGAAACTTCTTTTCCAACGAATGCAAGCAACAATTCACTAAAAGATTTCCCTGTGCTTTCTGTGACACTTTCGTTAATAAGATATCTTTGGTAATCAATCTTACTTACAGCAGTATAATAATACTTTCCATTCTGCATAGTTTGAGTGAGAACCTCTTTTTTAACCATTCTATTAATATAGACTGAAATTGCTTTTGTACTTAATTTATTGCCTTTTCGATTTAAAATTGCACTATAAAGCTCTGTTGCTAAGATTGGCTGTGAATTTGACCAAACTAACTCTAATAGTTCAAATTCAGTACTAGAACATTTCTTCATCTCAAATCCCTCCGTATATTCGCAAATACACTAACATCATAACATTTATTCGTTAGAATGCACACCAAAATTTAGTCTAACAAATTTATATTTCTATGTTGTCATTTATCATTTTGAGGTGTATACTTTGATTATCAATATATTGAGTGTTCTATCATTTGCTTAAAAAGTTATAAAAAAGTTCCTTTGTTTAATTTTTTTCAGAACCAAATTTGAGGCATATTATAACAAAAGGAAATTAGAGGAGGAAGATGATATGGATAGACATAAAAACGGTGATTCTAGATTATAGTTTCATAATTTTATGTAATCGTTCACAAAATAAAAATATCACGAAATTAAGACTATATGAATTTATGGTTAGATTACTATTCAACAATCACAATAAAATGAAAAATGAGGTGCTTAAATTTTTGATTCCACACATGCTAAAGCAAGGACGTAAAATAAATGAAGATAAGTCCATCTTACGAATTTATGAACCAAAAGAAATTAGTTTCACTAGAGAATAAACAATAAAAAATAGGAGAAAAAAATGAAAACAATTTTAAAAGTATTTCTTGCAGTTTTGATTATTTCTAATTCATATGTTCCAATTAGTAGTAGCGCAGAAGTAAGGGAAACAAATGAACCAAAAATAAGAGAAACAATCGAATATATGGGAGAGAAAGTAATATTTTACGATCTGGAAAATAATCAAAATGGTCTCGAATTTCGTGTGTATCTTGAAAATGGATCAATTGAAGAGTATTACTCTATAGATAATAACTTATTTAAAAAAGTGAAGGATGATTATATATTTATTGCTAAAAAACAAAGCACATTAGAAATTAGTAGAAGTTTACTAGAAAATCGTGCAGGTGGATGGAGTTCACCGCAATTCATTAGAGGGACTAATCCTATAAATATATATAGTACTTCATCTATAAGTATTGCATCTATACTAGCATCAATCGGCAAATTACCTGCTTCTGTTTTTCTTGGGGTTGCTGATTTAATTCTAGGTCTAACTATACAACCTGAGTATGTGTATATGGATTATAATTTTAAAACATACAGTGGTTGTAGTATCTTAACGGCAAATACTAATATAGCAATTTATTATGCAAATAGAAATAATGGTGTTTGGTCAAGAGGAAACCTTATTAGAAGTGATATTGCAGGTGGATGGAGTTGGAAAGGTGATCCTTCAAATTATTCATATCCAGCTGCGTGTAGAACAATTGTTTCAACGTATGGATACGTATCTGGTAAGTTTTAACGAATAAGTAGTAACTTTATTTTACAAAACATTGATATCAACCGGAAGTATTTCGATACTTCTGGTTGTCTTGATAACTACTGAGGAGATTCAATATATGAAATTTAAAAACATTAGTAA
>NZ_JAVWFO010000101.1:0-2415 GCF_036641015.1 Anaerorhabdus sp.
CTTAGATATATCATCTAATATATAATCACTTATATATTTTTTTCTTTCATTACTTGGTAAATCACATTTTTTCTTATATAAATTAATTAAAAAGTCTTCTGATTCAAAATAATACTGAGTAGCATAATAACTATTTGCTTCCTTATATTTCCATAAGTCAAAGAAATCAAATAATTCCTTAGTTACTCTTCTTCTCTCCATAAAACATGGAACCATATCTTTTACAAAAGAAGCAACTAAACTATCTCTATTTCTTTTTAAATAGTGATATCCGATAAAATCTAATGTTTCTATACTTTTAACAAATGGAAACAGTCTACAATTAAATGAATAGTCCCCCATCGAATTATATCGTTTATCAAATCTAACATTAGATTCCATAATAATTGATCGTCTATACCATTTATTCCAGAATGGATGGAATAAGCCATTTTGGAATATATTAATAATTGATAACTGAATCTTCTCCAATGAATCCGCATATGAATATTTTATTTCATTCTTAGTTGAATAGTTTTCATCTATAAAATCCTGAGAATATCCATAAACAACAATATCTGGATTTGTATTATTAAAAGATAAAGCAACTTTCTCATACGTATCTAGTTCAATTAAATCATCGTTATCTGCAAAAGTAATATAATCGCCTTTAGCAAATTCAATTCCATTATTTAATGCAACACAAGCAGTTTGATTTTCTTGATAATGATATTTAATCCTATTATCCTTTTCTGCATATTCTTTAACAATACTAGCAGAGTTATCTGTTGAACCATCATCAATAATTACGACTTCAAAATCCTTAAACGTTTGATTAAGGATACTTTCTAGGCATGGTCTAATATATTTTTCACCATTATACATTGGCATTATAACTGAAACTAGCATTTTTCTACCTTTTTAGCTGGAACTCCAACATATGTTCCTGATTCAACAATATCTTTAACTACGCAAGATCCTGCACCAATAATAACGTTATCAATAATAGATATGTTGTTTATAACTGTACCACCAGCTCCTAAGTGTACTTCTTTTCCAAGCTGAACATTTCCACAAATAACTGAATTCGGTGATAAATGACAATAATCATCAACTATACAATCATGTTCGACAATTGATCCTGTATTAATAATACAGTGTTTTCCTATTTTAGCAGAACTATTCACAACGGCATTTGCCATTATACATGTTCCTTCACTTACAATACATGTCATATCTATAATTGCTGAAGGATGGATAGCTGTGTGCCACTTTAAATCATATAATTCACTTATTTGATTACGTAACTTATTACTTCCAATTGCGATTATAAACTCATAGTCTTCTTTATACCTATCAATAACAGTAAAATCTCCTAGCCACTTTAGACCAAGAGCGTTATTAGTGTCATACCCTTTATCAACAATAAAACCAACTATTTCATCATTGTTAAGTTTGATAATATCTGCTATTACCTTTGCATGACCACCATTACCGATAAGAATAACTTTTCTATTCATTTCCTAACTCCAATATCGTATCACAAATATAATCAACATCTTCAACTGTTAATCCTTCATAAAGTGGTAGTGTTAATACACACTTTGCGATATGCTTTGCCACAGGAGTATCATCACTACTATGCTCATTTCTATAACACTCAAAATCTGAAATAAGTGGATAAAAATATTTTCTGCTAAAAATGTTGTATTCTTGTAACTTTTCTTTTAACTCATCCCTATTATACTTGAAACCATCGATAATTATAGGCATATAAGCATAATTTCTAGTTACATTCTCTTGGTTTTCTAACAATCTAATTCCTTTTACATTGGTTAATCTAGCATAATATCTATCAAATGCTAACTTTCTTGATTCAATACTTTGGTCAATATGTCTTAAATTACACAAACCCATAGCAGCTTGGAATTCATTCATTTTGGCATTACCACCAACAAAAACAACTTCTTCTTCATTTAATATTCCAAAATTCTTATTGTTATTCAAGACTTTTACATATTGATCATCATTAAATGTAACTGCTCCACCTTCAATAGTATTAAATACTTTAGTTGCATGGAAACTAAACATAGACATATCTCCATAATTACCTATACCTACGCCTTTATATTTAACTCCAAAAGCATGTGCTGCATCATATATTACTTTTAAACCATGTTTTTTAGCTATTTCTTCTATTTTTTCAACATCGCAGATGTTTCCATACACATGAACAGGTACAATTGCACAAGTATTATCATTAATTAATGATTCTAGCTTATTTACATCAATAGTGCACGTTTTCTCATCAATATCACAAAACACTGGTTTTAACCCATTTCTAACAATTGCATGAGTTGTAGAAGCAAAAGTAAATGGAGTAGTGATAACTTCACCTTTTAAATTTAATGATTCAATAGCACTTTCAAGAGCTAG
>NZ_JAVWFO010000102.1:0-2134 GCF_036641015.1 Anaerorhabdus sp.
CCCTTTAAATTAATTAGGTGGTTTATGTCGCACTTCAAGTTTTACTCTGCCCAGCAATAACATATAAAGAAATATCTTCAAAAAAATCTCTAAGTCAATTTGACTTCCAATATATTTTAGGAACAGAAAAATCTGGAAAGTCCACCTTAGTGAAAAAATACTGTGCAGATTTAAAGAATAATTATGATGTAATAGTTTTAAGTGGAAAAGAAATAAAACACACTCAAACTGATGAGGTTATAAGAGTATTCAAAAAAAAATACAACATAAGCAAAGATTTTAATAAAAACTTAGCTCTAATAATTGACGATTTCCAAGACTGCAAACTAAATGACCGATATATTGAAGAATTTTTCAAAAATATTCATTCCGATTTTAAGAAAATTATCTTCTTTGTGGATAAGCAAAGTTTTGTTGGGGACAGAGCTAAACATTTAAATTCTAATTTCGAAACTTTAGAGATAAAAAGTTTTGGCCATGTAAAAAGGAATGAGTTATATACAAAATGGTATTCTATAGGTCTCGAGAATATTGCCATCAGTGATGATAATGATTTAATTCAAAAAGTAGATACTTTAGCTAATCATTTTGATCTATTACTGAGAAAAAATGTAATGGATTCTAAACCTATCAACATTTTAACAATCATTCAGACCTTGGATAACATCAATCTATCAAGAGATTTTACACTTACTTCATATGGTCATTGTTATAATACATTAATACTCGGTTTATTAAATAAATCAGGTGTAAAACCTCAAGATTTTGATAGCATTTTATCTTTTATCTCATTCTTGTCATTTAAACTATTTTCTGACAAGAAAAATAAATTTAATAACTCCTATTTATATTTAACAATTGAAAAATATAAAGAAAGCTATATCCTATTAGAAGATATAGAAACCATCTTACTTAACTCAAATATATTATATATAAATGAAAGAGATGAATATTTATTCTCTCAACCATATATATACTTCTTCTGTTGCTCAAGATATATAGCAAACAATCAAAATAACATGTCGGACGTTATAGAAAAACTATGTAATGGAATTCATACAGAACATTACGCAAATATTTTAATATTTCTTGTTCACCATTCCACAAGTTCAGAGTTTCTGGAAAAAATTCTAAGCCATGGTAGTAAGATTCTTTCATCAATAACACCTCATCAGCTCACAGCATCTGAAAATCATTATTTTAATAATAATTTTAGAGATGTTATAGAAAATGAGATGAAATTAATCCGACTAGAAGAGAAAAATATTTTTTCTGAAAGAAATAAACTACTCAAAGAGAAAGATAAACTAAGTGATGATCATCCAATTGATACCGCATTAGAGGACTTTGAAACAGACATATCAAAAGATGACATTAAAGAAAACTTAGAGTTTAATGAAATGCAAGATGCTAATTCTGCATTCAGATGCTTAGAGGTATTAGGGCAGATTGCTAAAAATAATTACGGATCTTTGCAGAAAGATAGACTACAAGGTTTAATTACAGAAAGTTATGTGTTAGGACTTAAATCTCTGTCATTCTTCTTAGATATCTTTATAAAATCTGATAGCGAAGTTAAGGATTTTATGCTTTCCATCATAAAGGAAAGAAAATTAATTTCTGATGATGAAGCATTAAAACTTGCTGAGAAAATGATTTTTCAGATATGTAATTCTATTTGCCAATATATGATTAATTTTATATCTAAATCAACTGCTAGTTCTTATTTAGAACCTATTATTAATGAAATAATTTCTAAAAATGACAATCCTGCTTACCGTTTGATTTTCATACAATCTCAACTACGTTTAGGTAAATTACCAAAAGTTGAAATTCGTGAGTTATACCAAGATGAAAAAGATAATAACTTATTAGTTACTAATCTTCTTAAGCGAATGATCATTAACTTCACTTATATACATAAAGTTGAACTCAAAGATAAAAATTGGATAGCATCAAATTTACATATAAGTCATAAAGATCAAATTAATAAGTTACCTGAAAATTCATTAATTAAAACTGTTCTTTAAGCATATTAATTAAACCGCCTCACGGCGGTTTTTTAATTATCAAAATCATATCTGCAATGCATAACCCAAAATCAAAAAGATCAATTGCAAGCTCAAAATCACAG
>NZ_JAVWFO010000103.1:0-2077 GCF_036641015.1 Anaerorhabdus sp.
TTCTTCTGATATTCTATTTACTACTATTACATCAGATATCTTCTTAAATTCTTCTAAATCACGTATTACTCTAGAATTAAAGAAATTATCTTCTTTTAATGCTGGTTCATATAATACTACTTCAATTCCCTTAGCTTTTATCCTTTTCATTACCCCTTGAATTGCAGATTGTCTAAAGTTATCTGAGTCAGTTTTCATTGTTAAGCGATATATCCCAACAATTTTTGGATTTTTTTTAATTATCATATCTGCAATATGATCCTTACGAGTTCTATTCGCATCTACTATTGCTGACATTAGATTTTGAGGTACATCCTCATAGTTAGCTAATAATTGCTTTGTATCTTTAGGAAGACAATATCCACCATATCCAAATGAAGGATTATTATAGTGAGTTCCAATTCTTGGATCTAAACATACTCCATCAATAATTTGTTGTGTATTTAAGCCTCTTATCTCCGCATAAGTGTCTAACTCATTAAAGAATGATACCCTTAAAGCTAAATACGTATTTGCGAATAGTTTTACTGCTTCTGCTTCTGTAAATCCAACTATACGTACTTCAGCATCTTTTTTTAATGACCCTTCCACTAATAATTCTGCAAATTTCTTTGCTTTATCAACAAGAACAAAATCACTTAAATCAGTACCTACTATTATTCTACTTGGATATAAGTTATCATAAAGAGCTTTACTTTCTCTTAAAAATTCTGGACTAAAAACTATGTTCCTATTTCCTGTTTTCTCTCGAATTTCTTCTGTATATCCAACTGGTATGGTTGATTTAATCACTATAGTAGCACTTGGATTTACTTTGGTAATCAAGTTAATAACATCCTCAACAGCAGAAGTATCAAAATAATTCCTTTGACTATCATAATTTGTTGGTGCAGCAACCACAACATAATCAACACCTTTATATGCTGACTCACCATCTAATGTAGCTACCAAATTTAGTTTCATTGTCTTAAAATATTCTTCGATTTCTTTATCTTGAATTGGTGAAATACGATTATTTATCATATTAACCTTTTCAGGAATAATATCCACAGCAACAACTTCATGCTTTTGTGATAATAAAGTTGCGATTGATAACCCTACATATCCTGTTCCAGCTACTGCTATTTTCATCTTAATCTTTCTCCTTACCTATATAAAACTCTTTATACCATTCTGCAAATCTTCTAAGTCCAGTTCTTAAATCTGTACTAGGCTTAAATCCAAAGTCTCTTTCTAATGCACTTGTATCAGCAAAAGTTACAGGTACATCTCCTGGTTGCATTGGTACAAGTCTCTTATGACTTTCAAAATCATAATCTTTAGGTAATACACCTGCATGTACTAATTCTTCTTGAAGGATATTTACAAAATCTAATAGATTCTCAGGATTATTGTTACCAATGTTGTATAAAGCGTATGGAGGTATTGGTAACCCATCCTCACCATTCTTCTTTTCCGGTGCTTTTTGTATTACTTTTATTACTCCTTGTACAATATCATCGATATAAGTGAAATCTCTTCTACAATTGCCATAATTAAATATTTCTATAGTTTCACCTTTAATAAGCTTATTAGTAAATCCAAAATAAGCCATATCAGGCCTTCCAGCAGGTCCATAAACAGTAAAAAACCTCAATCCTGTACTTGGTATATTGTAAAGTTTAGAATACGCATGAGCCATTAATTCATTCGATTTTTTACTTGCTGCATATAAACTTACAGGATTATCAACTTTGTCATCTAAGGAATATGGTACCTTTGTATTACTACCATAAACGGAAGAACTAGAAGCATATACAAAATGTTCTACACCTTTTTGATTATTATCATAAGAATGTCTACATGCCTCTATCAAGTTATAAAACCCAATGATATTTGATTCTATATAAGCATCTGGGTTAATAATTGAATACCGAACCCCTGCTTGTGCAGCAAGATTAACCACTATCTCGGGTTTATATTCATCAAATATCTTGTCAACTAACTCTTTATCTGCAATAGATCCTTTAATAAAGGTAAATGATGAATTTGGATATTTTCTAATTTCTTCATTTATTAATGATAATCTATATTCTTT